>JAFLJP010000073.1 GCA_022712945.1 Gammaproteobacteria bacterium
CTATCTTGCCGAGTTTTGCTATCGATTCAATCGTCGCTTCAAACTGGAAAATATGCTTCCCCGATTTGTCTATGTATCGGTAAGGACACCACCGATGCCAGAGAGGCTTCTCAGAGTGGCGGCGCTTTATGGGTAATCAGGTTTGGTTTTGTTATGGCTTTATTGTTTCTTTTCCTATATTTGAAACATCGGATCACACGAGCAATCCTGGTACTGACTCAGTAAAGTGCTAAACGAGAGAATGAATTTCGGTTCCTGATCAACTGTTGCTCGTGCATCAAGATAGCGTTGTGACTCCGAAATTCATTGCAATAGGTTATAATGCGTAAAATCTTCACATTATTGAATATTTGTAACTCAATTGATCTCATGGTGATTGTCAATGTCACCCAACTTAAGCCCGATTTCCCTAGGAGTCTGTCGGGTTTAGGGTGAATCTACTGTGGAAAACTCATTTCGGCCCATTTTTCAGATCCTTTTCGTTGAATATGTCCAATATTCGCCTCAAACGATCAAAAAAATGGACTCAAAATGACTTTCCCTCGCTACGATTCCCTAAGTCCGACAGACTCCTAGAGCCAGAGGATAACACTTTGAGTGAAACTTCTTTTTCATCCCTTAAGCTCCAGCCCGCGTTGTTGGAAAATATCACCTCGCTGGATTATACCGAGATGACACCGATTCAGGCTAAAAGCTTGCCCTATATTTTGGCAGGCAAGGATGTTATCGCCCAGGGTAAAACCGGCTCAGGCAAGACGGTGGCATTTACGCTGGGTCTGCTGGAAAATTTGAATGTGAAGCGTTTTCGCATTCAAACATTGGTGCTCTGTCCAACCCGTGAACTGGCTAATCAGGTGGCCAAAGAGATTCGCAAGTTGGCGAGAACGATTCACAATATCAAGGTATTAACCCTGTGCGGCGGCACGCCATTTGGGCCACAATTGGGTTCACTGGAGCACGGTGCACATATTGTGGTGGGAACGCCGGGGCGCATAGAGGAGCATTTGCGCAAAGGGACATTAAGGTTGGATGATCTGAATACCTTTGTATTGGATGAGGCTGATCGCATGCTGGATATGGGGTTTCAGGATGCACTGGATGAAATTATTGGCTATATGCCAGAGCACTATCAAACACTGCTATTTAGCGCTACTTACCCTGAGCAGATTGCATCAGTTGCCCAACGTATTATGCCGGATCCGGTGGTGGTTAAAGTCGCCACAACACACGATAGCAGTACGATTCAGCAGCATCTATTCAAGGTGGATGAAGATCTTGAACGGATCACTGCGGTTCGTCTGCTGTTATTAAAAAACCGCCCAGAATCAGCGGTAATTTTTTGTAATACCCGGCTTGAGACTCAGGAGGTAGCGGATGAACTCTCTCGCTTTGGTTTCAGTGCACTGGCGCTGCACGGTGATCTGGAGCAACGTGAGCGTGATGAAACCCTGCTACTGTTTGCAAACAAAAGTATTTCTGTGTTGGTTGCGACCGATGTGGCGGCCCGTGGCTTGGACATTGATGCGCTGGATGCGGTGATCAATTATCAGATTGTACGGGAGTATGAGGTGCATGTTCACCGCATTGGTCGAACCGGTCGTGCCGGTAGTCAGGGGATTGCCTGCACCCTGTTTACGGAAAAAGAGCGTTACCGGGTGGAGCGTCTGGAGGCGTTTCTCGGACACCGCATAGAGGTCGCGGCACTGCCCTCTTTTAATTTGCTTGAACAGCCTGTCTACACCTCATCCATGACGACATTACGGATTGATGGGGGGAAAAAACAGAAAGTACGCCCTGGCGATATTTTGGGGGCACTGACCGGTGAGAAGGGCGTTGATGGCAAGGCGGTTGGTAAAATTCATATCTTTGATCACTTCTCCTGCGTTGCAGTTAAGCGAGAGGTTGCCAATACTGCATTGAAAAAGTTATCTGAAGGGAAGTTGAAGGGGCGTTCGTTCAGGGTCAGGTTGATCGCCTAAAAATGAGCAAGAAAGTGGTTGGGAGGGGCGTCTGCTTGTATTGTCATGGCGAGTTGCTATCATCATAAATATATTTATTCGGGATAAATAACATTTATGGCAGATCGTCGATTAAAAGTCTTTCACTCGGTGGCACGGTTGCTGAGTTTTACCAAGGCGGCTGAATCACTGCATATGACCCAGCCTGCGGTTACTTTTCAGGTTCGCCAGCTTGAAGAGCAGTTTAATACCCGCCTGTTCGATCGAACCCATAATCGAATTTCACTAACCGAGGCGGGGCGCGCTGTTCATAATTACGCATCACGCATTTTTGAACTCTATGATGAGATGGACAATGCGGTACGTGAGATCACCGGAGATGTGAGTGGCGTATTGATTATCGGAGCCAGCACCACCATTTCTGAATATATGCTGCCCGCCCTTTTGGGCGAATTTAAACGGGCCTATCCTGACGTTAGTTTACGTTTGAAAGTGGGCAACAGTGATGCCATTGTATCGATGGTTGAGAGCAACGTTATTGATCTAGGTATCGTTGAGGCTCCGGTGATGAATAAACACCTTTCGGTTGAACTGTGTCGGGAAGATCAGCTGGTTGTGATTGTTCCACCGGGTCATCCGTTGTCAGAGCATGAACAGATTTCGGCTAAAAAAATATTAAAATACCCCTATATCTCCCGTGAAGAAGGCTCGGGTACCCGGGATGTGTTTGTCGAATATTTACAGCAACAGGGGTTTGATGAAAAGCAGTTGGATATTATTATGGAGCTGGGTAGCCCTGAGGCAATTAAAGGCGCGGTTGAGGCGGGTATTGGTGTGACGGTGATGTCTCGCACCACACTGCATAAAGAGTTGGCACTGGGTTCACTGAAGGCGATTGCGTTTGATCCACCGCTGGTGCGTCCCTTCTCTTTTGTGCATCAGCGGCAGAAATTTCGACAACGGGCGATGGATGAGCTACTTAGCTTTGCGCGTAACTACTGTAAAACACACTGTAATGAGTAAATTTTTACCATGATTGAGATATTTAAAGGCTGGTATCAGCGTAATTTCTCTGACCCCCAGGCGGTTATATTGTCAGTGCTGTTGGTCATCGGCTTTTTGGTGGTGATCTTTTTGGGTGAGATGTTGGCCCCACTGCTGGCCAGCGTGGTTCTCGCTTATTTGTTGGAGGGAACGGTCACCAAGCTACAGCAACATGGGGTGGCAAGGCTGTGGGCTGTGATCAGTGTGTTCACACTCTTTATGGGGTTGTTGATTTACACTATTTTGGGGCTGATTCCGATGCTCTCACAGCAGGTGAGCGACTTGGTGGGTGAAATACCCAATATGATCACCAAGGGCCAACACAGCTTACTGACACTGCACGAGTCTTATCCCAACTACTTCAGTGAAGAGCAGGTGCGAGAGCTGATGAGCGGGGTTCGTGCTGATCTCACCAGTTTAGGACAGAATGTCTTCTCCAAGTCGATCGCTTCCATCCCTGCGTTGGTCACCGTTCTGGTTTATCTGATATTGGTACCGATTATGGTGTTTTTCTTCCTTAAGGATAAAGCGGCCATTGTGACCTGGTGTACCGGGTATCTGCCGGAACAGCGCCGTTTGGCTAGTGAAGTGTGGAAGGAGATGGATCGACAGATCGGTAACTATATCCGGGGGAAAATTTTAGAGATCATCATTGTCGGCGTTGCCAGTTATATCGTCTTTTTGATGATGGGGTTGAACTACGCCCCACTACTGGCGGTGTTGGTGGGTATCTCGGTTCTGGTGCCGTATATTGGTGCGGCGGTGGTGACTATTCCAGTGGCATTGATTGCCTATTTCCAATGGGGGTTTAGTGCCGATTTTGGCTATTTGATGCTGGCATACGCAATTATTCAAGCCCTTGATGGCAATGTTCTAGTGCCGATTCTCTTCTCCGAAGCGGTTAATTTGCATCCGGTGGCGATCATTGCGGCAGTATTGATTTTTGGGGGAATGTGGGGTTTCTGGGGGGTGTTTTTCGCCATTCCGTTGGCGACTCTGGTTGCTGCGGTGTTAAATGCTTGGCCGAAGAATTCTCAGACCACTGATTCGACTGCAACAACATAGGATCGGGGTTTAAAGCACCTCGGATGCGTAATCTGCCAAGCGTGACCGTTCACCGCGCTGTAGGGTAATGTGAGAGCTGTGTTCCCAGTTTTTAAAGCGATCAACCACACTGGTTAGGCCGGATGTTGTCTCACTAAGGTAGGGTGTATCTATCTGGGCCAGATTACCAAGACAGACAACTTTAGTGCCTGGCCCAGCGCGGGTTACCAGGGTCTTCATCTGTTTGGGTGTCAGGTTTTGTGCTTCATCAATGATGATGAATTTGTTGAGAAAGGTACGTCCGCGCATGAAGTTCAGTGAGCGTATCTTGATGCGGTTGGTGAGCAGTTCATGGGTGGCGGAACGCTCCCAGTCTTCATTGAATTCGCTGTTATTCAATACCTCCAAATTATCCATTAAGGCACCCATCCAGGGGGTCATCTTCTCTTCTTCTGTTCCTGGTAAAAAGCCGATATCTTCACCCACCGGTACGGTGACACGGGTCATGATGATTTCGCGGTATATCTTGTGTTCCAACACTTGTGTCAAGGCGGCGGCCAAGGTGAGCAGTGTCTTGCCGGTGCCCGCCTGGCCTAGTAGTGAGATGAAGTCAATTTCCGGGTCCATGAGGATATTCAGCGCAAAATTTTGTTCACGGTTACGGGCGGTAATACCCCAGATGGCGTGGTGCTGGGTGCGGTAATCCCGAATTAATTCTATGATCGCCTCATTGCCATCAATTTTACGTACAATCGCTTCCAGGCCATCGCCATTATCATCACTGTAAAGAAATTGATTAATGTACCAATCGGCCACTTCGGGGCAGTTTACTCGGTAGTAGTTGTGTCCATTTTCATGCCATGATTCCAGCTCGGTTGTTAAATGTTCCCAAAAATGAGCCGGGAGAACTGTCCAGCCACTGTAGAGCAGCGCAACATCATCTAGCACCTGATCACTGTGGTAATCTTCAGCCTGAATGCCGATGGCTGCGGCTTTTATGCGCAGGTTAATATCTTTAGAGACTAGGCTGACCGTGCTGTTGAGTTCGTGTTGCAGGCCCAGTATGGTGCGTAGAATGGAGTTGTCCGCCTTGTTGCCGGGCAGGGTGCTTGGCAATATGCCGGATAGCTCGTGGGTTTGAATAAACAGACTGCCGCTTTTAAAAGAGGAGTTTTCGGGGGCGGGCAAGGGAATGCCACGATCAATCTCCTGGCGATTGGCGTTGGAGAGCAATGCTTCCAGATGGCGGGTGACTTGCCTGGCATTTCTGGCCACCTCCGAGTGGCCGCATTTATTGTTGTCCAACTCCTCCAGAACAATCATTGGAATATAGAGATCATGCTCCTGAAAACGAAACAGACAACCGGGGTCATGCATTAACACATTAGTATCAAGTACATAGGTACGACGTTCAGATCCACTATTCATAACACCTCCAAATAATGGGACAGGCGTGACACTCATCAGTAGAAGAGTCTATAAATAATTTAGCGTCTTTTTTCTATGTTCCTTGAGCAAGCTACTGAAAGTAGCGCTATGGTTTTTTCTGCATCTCTTTCAGCGTTTGCAGTACGGCATCGGCATGCTCTTTTACTTTTACCTTGCGCCACTCATGACGAAGGATGCCATTTTTGTCGATTAAAAAGGTGCTGCGTTCGATACCCAAAGACTCTTTTCCGTAGAGTTTTTTTAGTTTGATTACATCAAATTGCCGGCACAGTGTCTCATCTTCATCAGAGAGTAGCTCAAAGGGAAAAGCCTGTTTCGCCTTGAAGTTTTCATGGCGCTTGATGCTGTCGCGAGAGACACCGAGAATGACAGTATCCAACTGGCTGAATTCAGTGTGCAGGTCCCGAAAGTTTTGTCCCTCGGTTGTGCAGCCTGGGGTGCTGTCTCTTGGGTAAAAATAGAGCACTACATTTTGAGCATGAAGATCGGTGAGTGATATCTCTTGCTCGCCGGTTGCGGGGCGACTGAAGTTGGCAACTTTGTCACCAATTTGGGGGGGGCTGGACATTAGGCTTCCTTAGGTTATCTATCAAATAAAATATTTGAGGTTGGTTGGGTTTTTGAGCAAGGTGTGAGGGTGGCGCTTTGATGCAGAGCCCCAGCTTGCGCTGGGGATGATTGGATGGCGCTGAACCTATAGCTCAAACTCTCCCACCATATTGCGCCAATATTGATCATCACTGTCAAACAGGCGGTTGACTTCAGCAGGCCCCCAGCTGCCAGCTGCGTAGGTGTGAATAAAGTCCCGCTCCATTGACCACACCTTAAGGATTGGGTCGACCACTTTCCAGGCCCAGTTTACCTCGTCGTAGCGCAGGAACAGGGTGCTGTCACCTTCAATAGCATCGAGCAGTAATGCCTCGTAGGCATCCAGCTTTACATCACTGGCGCGGCAGAAGCTGGCATCCATCTGTGTGGTGCGAATTTTCATTTCCAGCCCCGGTTCTTTCACCTGAACCACAAAGCGCAGGCACTCGTGGGGTTGAATGCCGAGTACCAGCCAGTTGGGTTCAAAGCGCTGGATCTGGGTCTCTTTGAATAATTGCTGTGGTGGACGCTTGAAGCGAATACTGATCACCGAGCTGTTTTGAGCCATGCGCTTGCCGGTACGCAGGTAGAAGGGAACGCCTTTCCAGCGCCAGTTGTCGATATAGAGCTTGAGTGCGGCGTAGGTTTCAGTGGTGCTGTTTTTGGGGACGTTGGACTCTTCCAAATAGCTGCCGACCTTTTCGCCATCAACGGTGCCGTGGGTGTACTGGGCACGAAAGGAGTGGGCGTGGGCGGCGTGTTGTGGGATCGGACGCACTGATTTAAGTACTTTTACCTTCTCATCACGTACTGAGTCGGCATCCATCATCGCAGGGGCTTCCATGGCCACCAGTGTCATCAGCTGCATCAGGTGGCTCTGAATCATGTCGCGCATGGCACCGGCACCGTCGTAGTAGTCGGCGCGGTTTTCGATCCCTTTTGATTCTGAGTGGGTGATCTGTACATGATCAATGTAGTTTCGATTCCACAGGGGTTCCAACAGGATGTTGGCAAAGCGGAAAGCGAGTACATTCTGCACTGTGCCTTTGCCAAGGTAGTGGTCAATGCGGTAGATTTGGCTCTCATCAAAATCTTTGTGCATACGCTGGTCGAGCATTTGTGCACTCTCCAGGTCATAACCAAAGGGTTTTTCAACCACAATGCGTCGCCAGCCACTCTCTTGCTGGTTAAGCCCTGCATCGGCCAGGTATTGACTCACTGTGCCAAATTCAGAGGGGCGAATTGCCATGTAGAAGGCGATGTTGTCGGGCAGTTCGCTACTCTCTGAGATGAGTTTTTTGAGCTGGTGGTAGCATTCAGGATTCGTTAAATCACCTCGAAAATAGATTAGGCGCTCACAAAAGTCGGCAAAGACTTTTTCGTTGATACCACCCCGGGCTTTATTTTCAAGATAACCTTTGACCTGTTCACGCCAGTTGTCGCTATCCCACTCCCGACGACCCAGCGCCAGTATTTTCATACCATCAGGTAGTTTGCCCGCCTCCTCCAGATGGTAGAGTGCGGGCAGCAGCTTGATCTGTGACAGATTGCCGGTTGCGCCAAAGATCACAAAAGTGCATGGTTCGATCATCGCGATTTCCTTTAGTTGGCACTTTTCATGGCGTGGCCACCAAAGGCATTTCGCATCATCGATAACATTTTGTTACCATAATCACCATTGCCCTGGCTGGCAAACCGGGCGTGAATGGCCAGTGAGAGCACCGGTGCGTAAATGCCTTGGTCGATCGCTTCAATACAGGTCCAGCGCCCTTCGCCTGAGTCGGAGACAAAGGGGTCGATGGCGGTTAGTTTTTGATCTTCTTTGAGGAAATCAGCGGTCAGGTCCAGTAACCAGCTGCGTACCACTGAGCCGTGTCGCCATGATTCGGCCAAACCGGCAAGGTCGAGGTTAAACTCTGTTTTGCTCTCCATAATGGCAAAGCCTTCGGCCATCGCCTGCATCATGCCGTATTCAATGCCGTTGTGAATCATTTTGGTGTAGTGGCCTGAGCCGCAGGGGCCGGCATGAATCCACCCTTGTGCTTCACCTGGTGCGAGAACCTTGATAATCGGTTCGATCACCGCGAAGTTCTCCTTGGAGCCGCCAACCATCATGCAGTAGCCGTTATCCAGGCCCCAGACACCGCCTGAAGTACCGGCATCCATGAAGTTGATGCCGTGCTCGGCGAGCATGTTGTGACGGCGTTGGGTGGCGTGAAAATTGGAGTTACCACCGTCGATGATGATGTCATTTTTGTTTAGCAGTGGGATTAACTGTTGAATCATCTGCTCGGTGGGATCACCGCAGGGTAGCATCAGCCAGATGATGCGCTGGCCATCCAGTTTGCTGACAGCTTCTTCGGCAGATGCGGCGGGAATCATCCCCTCCTCGGACGCTAAGGTGTCAACAATTTCTGATGAGCGATTGAAGCCAACAACTTCAATGCCACCGCGACACAGGCGACGGGCCATATTTCCGCCCATTTTGCCAAGACCGATGAGTGCCATTTTCATGGGTATAATTCCTTAAGGTTGGTTGATTGGTGTCGATTGCCATTATATTCGTCATCAGGCTTTAATAGTTTAGGGCACCTCTAGTAATTAGAGATTTTATTTTGTGAGTAGGCGGAAATGACTGAAAAAGCGGAATTTATAGGTATAAATGAGCATTTTGAAGCCATTTCCAACACCCTCACAGAGGAAAAGATCAATTATTAGAGGTGCCCTTTAGTCGTCGGACACTTTATTGTAGTGATAACAAAGGGGAACACAGAATGAAAATGCCGCAAGTACGTCAGATTGCCAAAGTGCGTGGTTTAACGGTTGGTCGGTTGAAAAAGTTTGAGTTGATTCGTGAGATTCAATCTCGGGAGGGCAATGTGGCTTGTTATGCCACTGACGTGAACGGGATATGCAAACAGACATCCTGCTTGTGGATTGATGATTGTGCCAGTATCGCGAAGAATATTACAAAATAAGTAATGTTTGAATAGAGCCAGCCGGGCTACCGCTCGATTCTATTCAATGTTCATTACCACCCTCTAAAATCCTGTGCTTTTTTGTAGAGTGCTAAATAGCGCTCTGCACTACTCTTCCAATCAAATACCTGTGCCATTCCGGTTTTGCACAGTTGTTGCCATATTTTAGGTTGATGATAGAGGCTTATGGCCTGGTCAAGTGCCCAGCAGATGGCGTGGGTATCGGCATGGTCGAACACGATGCCGGTAGCTGTCTGATCTGCAATGTTCTGTTTGCTCGCCTCGACGACTGAATCCGCCAGGCCACCGGCCCGTCGCACAATCGGAACGGTGCCGTATTTGAGACTGTAGAGCTGGTTAAGGCCGCAGGGCTCGAAGCGCGATGGCATCAAAAACATATCGCTACTACCTTCGATGCGGTGCGCTAATGACTCATCGTAACCGATCTGTACCGAAATTTTATCCGGGTGCCACTGTTGCCACTGTTGCAGTTGTTGCTCGTAGCGACGTTCACCGCTACCCAGAATCACCAGTTGCACCTCTTGTTTGATCAAGTGGGGCAATGCATTGATGAGCAGGTCGATCCCCTTTTGATCCACCAATCGGGCGACCAAGCCGATGAGCGGTGTCTTATCCCGTACCGGCAAGCCCCGCTCTTTTTGCAGTGCTCGCTTATTTTTTATTTTATCTGCAAAATTGAGTGTGTTGTAGTGGGTGCTCAGGTGAGGATCTGTCTCTGGGTTCCATTCGTCATAATCGACGCCATTGAGAATGCCAAACAGCCGCTCATTTCGGTGGCGCAATACCCCCTCCAGACCGTTGCCATATTCACTTCCCTGAATTTCGTGGGCATAGGTTGGGCTGACAGTGGTAATGATGTCGGCGTAGGTAATGCCCCCTTTGATCATATTAAGCATGTGGTGAAACTCAACCCCCTGTTGCTGCCATAGTGCCCACGGTAGCTCCAGCTGTTCAAACAGCTCTTTTTTGTAGACGCCCTGGTAGGCGAGGTTATGGATGGTGAACAGTGTTGCCGGTCGTAACGGTTCCAGGCTGAGCAGGGCGGGTGCCAATGCGGTTTGCCAGTCGTTGCTGTGCACGATGTCGGCCTGCCAGTTGAGACCAGCCCGGTTTTGCGACAGTTCGACGGCGGCCCGAGAGAGCAGAGCGAATCGGTGAGGGTTATCCGGCCAAGGTTCACCTTGCAGTGTCATGTAGGGGTTGCCGGGGCGGTTAAATGCCGCTGGGTAGTCAACTAACCATAATGTGACTTGGCTATTGGCGAGCTTTCCTTCCAGGATTTTGACCGGGTGTTGGGCCGTTGGCAGGGTGAGTTGAGCAACTATTTTCAGATCAGAGCATTTTGCACGTAGCTCATGGTAGGCCGGTAAAACCAGGCGGATATCATGCCCCAACTCATTGATGGCAAGTGGCAGACTACCGGCAACATCGGCAAGGCCACCTGTTTTTATTAACGGGTGGGCTTCGCTACAGACAAATAGAATATTCATGACAACCGACTTTATTGGTTTAATTTTAAGTAATTATTCAGCGTGTTTAGGTTTTTCCTCAAATCGAGCCATTTTTGCACGGAAAGAGGGAGCATATAGGGCATATGCGACCGATTTGAGTACAAAAATAACGACGAATTGAGACAAAAGATGAATACGTTGAGTGGTTATTTTGATTTTAGTACCAGTGCCGCAAGTGGTGGCAGGGTGATGCTAATGGATTGTGCTTGCCCCATCCAGGCTATATCTTCTGTCTGAATTATTTCAGCGTTCCCCTGATTGCTGCCACCGTAATAGGCGGAGTCAGAGTTGATCACCTCTGTATAGCTGCCTGCCCGAGGCATGCCCAGCCGGTAGTGCTCTCTAGGAACCGGCGTACAGTTGAGTATGATGATGTAGCACTCATCGCCATCATTGCGTTGGTAACTGATAACCGACTGTGCCGAGTCGTGGCAATCGATCCAGCTGAAGCCCTGCTCTTGGAAGTCATTGGCGTGCAGAGGAGAAGCCTGACGGTAAAGGTGGTTCAAATCCTTAACCAGATGTTGTATCCCCTGGTGGTGAGGGTAGTCCAAAAGTTGCCACTCCAACCCCTGTGCATGGTTCCACTCAATCCCCTGACCAAATTCGCAGCCCATGAAGAGCAGTTTTTTGCCGGGGTAGGTGTACATGTAGGTGTAGAGCAGGCGCAGGTTGGCACAGCGCTGCCACTCATCGCCGGGCATTTTATTCAGCATGGAGCCTTTGCCGTGCACCACCTCATCGTGTGAAAACGGGAGCATGAAATTTTCGGTAAAGCTGTAGAGCAGGCCAAAGGTGAGTTTGTCGTGATTATAGGTGCGGTAGATCGGGTCTTGGCTGAAATAACTCAGTGTATCGTGCATCCAGCCCATATTCCATTTCATGCTAAAACCGAGGCCGCCCAGGTAGGTGGGGCGGGTCACCTGAGGCCAGGCGGTGGACTCTTCTGCCACCACAAAGGTACCGGGACACTGGCTGTGGGTGATGGTGTTGAGTTCACGTAAAAAGTCGATCGCTTCCAGGTTTTCACGGCCACCGTGTTTATTGGGCACCCAGTCTCCGGCTTCACGGGAGTAGTCCAGATAGAGCATGGAGGCGACCGCATCAACCCGCAGGCCATCGATGTGGAACTCTTCCAGCCAGTAGACCGCGCTGGCGAGGAGGAAGTTTTTTACCTCATTACGACCAAAGTTATAGATCAATGTACCCCAGTCGCGGTGTTCGCCTTTGCGCGGGTCTTCATGTTCGTAGAGGGGTGTGCCGTCAAAACGGGCAAGAGCGAAGCTGTCTTTAGGGAAGTGAGCGGGCACCCAGTCGAGAATGACACCCACTCCCTGTTGATGGCAGTAGTCGACAAAATAGCGGAAATCATCGGGTGTGCCGAAGCGGCTGGTGGGGGCAAAATAGCCCGTGGTCTGGTACCCCCAGGAGGCATCCAGCGGGTGCTCGGTAATGGGTAGCAGCTCGATATGGGTAAAGCCCATCTCCTGCGCGTAGTGGGCAAGACGGTGGGCCAGCTCCCGGTAGTTCAAAAAATTTCCATCGTCACTCTGCTGCCAGGAGCTGAGGTGAACTTCGTAAACACTACAGGGGGCGTGGAGCCAGTTGTCACCTTGGTGTTGTGATTTCCACTGGCTGTCTTGCCACGGGTAACTCTCTTTGGCGGGGATGATGGCAGCAGTCTCCGGGCGCAGTTGGAACTGCTTTCCGTAAGGGTCGGTCTTTGTCAGTATTTCACCGCTCTCCCGGTTACGGATCTCAAATTTGTAGAGAACACCTTGGCTGATGTCGGGGATGAACAGCTCCCATACACCGCAGCCACCACGGTTGCGCATTTGATTGCAGCGGCCATCCCAGTTGTTGAAATCTCCCACCACGCTGACCCGCTCGGCGTTGGGCGCCCAAACACTGAAAAGCACGCCATCAATGCCATCCACCGTACGATAATTGGCACCCAGAATACGATACAGGTGCCAGTGTTTACCCTCGGTAAAGAGGTGGATATCGAACTCAGATATTTGCGGCGCAAAGCTGTAGGGGTCGTGAACGATGTGCGCCTGCCCCTGCTGGTCATGCCACTCCAGTTGATAGTGCTGTTTGAGCTGGCCACGTTTGCCCTGCCAGATAAAAAAGTCGCTGTTGGGTATGCGCTTGAGTGGTGCATCGATTTCGGGCAGTGAGACCCGCTCTGCTTCAGGCAGATAGACAACAACCTTCTCTCTCTCTTTCCCGACCGGGTGTCGCCCCAAAACAGTGAAGGGGTCATGGTGTCGAGCATCAATAATTTTCTGCAAACCCTGGGTGATCTTCATATTAATTTGACACCTTCATGTTGTGAGTATCGAGGGCAGAGCGAGCGCTATCGTCCCATAATCTTTTTGTTTCATTCGTACCATTGAGAGGATATTATCACCCTAATCCCCAGATAGGAATGCGAGATGATGTGTAAGACAGCTCCATGACATCCTGTTACCGCTGCATGAGTGCATCTCTGCACGTCATATTGGTTTCGCAGTGAAACTAAAAATATGAGTCGCACCCGTCGGTTCGGCGGCTATTTTTTGTTTTGCTGTGAAATCAATAGCTTGCGTGTTTCTATCTGGGGATTAGGGTGCCATAATCACTTCGCCTTTTGTCGGAGAGGAGAGCAACAACTGGGTTGAAAGGCTACCGGTATTTTTCTGTGAATGCCGCTTTGTTGTAAAAAATTTGTGGTTTTATAGGTGCGCATTTTGTTCGATGTACTGAATTAAACCAGACTTATTCAGAATTTCCACAAGGGGAATGTAGATGAAACAGGATGAATCCAGCAAGATTACTCAAGGTCGTTTTGTCAGCAAGATTACCCGTAATACGCTTGCCCTGATCATGGCCGGTGGCCGTGGCTCCCGTCTTAAACATTTGACCGCTTGGCGTGCCAAACCAGCGGTGCCGTTTGGTGGCAAGTTTCGCATTATTGATTTCCCGCTCTCTAATTGCATCAATTCCGGTATTCGCAAGGTCGGGATTCTCACCCAATACAAAGCACACTCACTGCTGGGGCACATTCAAAATGGCTGGAGTTTTCTGCGTGCTGAATTTGGTGAGTTTATCGAACTGATGCCAGCCCAGCAACGGATCACTGAAAATTGGTACGTGGGTACCGCAGATGCGGTTTATCAGAATATCGATATTATTCGTTCCCACGGTGCGGAGTATGTTCTGATACTGGCGGGTGACCATATCTACAAAATGGATTATGGCACCATGATTGCGGCCCATGTGGAGTCGGATGCTGATATGACCATTGGCTGTATCGAAGTGCCGATAGAACAGGCTAAAGCATTTGGTGTTATGTCAGTGAGTGAAGATTGGCGTGTGACGGCCTTTGCCGAGAAACCCGACAATCCGGATCTGATGCCGGGCAGTACTACCATCGCATTGGCCTCCATGGGGATCTACGTATTTAACACCAAGTTCCTTTGCGAACAGCTGATTCGTGATGCCGACACACCGGGGTCTGAGCACGATTTTGGTAAAAACATCATCCCCCATGCGATCGATAAATACCGTGTATTTGGCTACTCCTTCCGGGATGTTCAGACCGGTGGCAACGGTTACTGGCGCGATGTGGGCACTGTTGACTCATTCTGGGAGTCCAATGTTGAGCTGGCGGGCATAACCCCCGAGCTGAACCTGTACGATAACGAGTGGCCGATATGGACCTACCAGGAGCAGCTGCCACCCGCTAAATTTATATTTGATGACGACGGTCGCCGTGGCATGGCGGTTGATTCGCTGGTATCCGGTGGCTGTGTTATTTCCGGCGCTGAGGTTAAGGGATCGGTTCTCTTCTCAATGGTTCGCATCAATTCATTCTCCAATATCGAAGCGAGTGTGATTCTGCCAAATGTAGAGATTGGCCGACATTGCCGAATCAAAAAGGCGATTATTGACAAGGGCTGTGTCATCCCCGAGGGGACTATCATTGGTGAAGACCCAGAAAAAGATGCCGAACGTTTCTATGTTTCAGAAAACGGCGTAGTGCTGGTCACCCCCGAAATGCTGGATCAGGAGTATCGACATGTCAGATAAGGGGCCGTTGAAGGTAGTGCTGTGCTGGCACATGCACCAGCCGGAATATCGTGACCTAAGCAGTGGTGAGTTTCAACAGCCCTGGACTTATCTTCACGCGATTAAAGACTACGTGGATATGGCGGCTCATCTGGAGGCAGTGCCCAAGGCTAAGGCAGTCATTAATTTTGTCCCGATTTTGCTCGAACAGATTGAAGAGTATGCGAAACAGGTGCAGCAACACCTCAAGAGCAAAAAGTCGATCAATGATCCAATGTTGAATATGTTAAACCGCTCGGTGATGCCGAGTGATTGTGATAAACGCCTTCGGATGGTGAAAAACTGCTTGCGGGCAAACCGAGAAACAGTAATTAATCGCTTTGCGCCATTCAAACGGCTGGCTGAAATTGCTGATTGGGTGTGCCTGAATCACGATGCCATGAGCTATATTTCAGAGCAGTACCTAGCGGATCTACTGGTCTGGTACCACATCGCCTGGCTGGGTGAATTTGTCAGACGTGAAGATGGCAGAATCAAACATTTAATCGATAAAGGCATCAACTTCAGCATGCATGATCGTAATGTATTAATGGAAGTGATTGGTGAGCTGCTAACCGGTTTGATACCACGTTACCGCAAGCTGGCAGAGAGTGGTCAGTTGGAACTCTCAATGACCCCTTACGCCCACCCGATTGCGCCGTTGCTATTATCAATTGATTCGGCAAAAGAGGCGATGCCCGATGCACCACTGCCGTTGTTACAGCAATACCCCGGTGGTGATGAACGTCTACGACGACACATCAGCCACGGCTTGGAGGTATTTGAAAGCTATTTTGGTTTCAAACCAAAGGGAATCTGGCCTGCTGAGGGGGGCGTCTCGGTGAGTGCACTAGAAATGTTTGATGAGTACGGGTTCCAGTGGGCAGCAACCGGTGAAAATGTGATGCGTAACAGCATCAATCGTGACGGCTGCTCCCTAGACGGGCTCGAATGTCGCGGCTCCCATCAGGCGTATCAGGTTCAAGAACAAAATATTCGCATGTTTTTCCGTGACGATGGCCTCTCCGACATGGTGGGGTTTACCTACTCCACATGGCATGCCGATGATGCGGTGAACAACCTGGTTCAAAATTTAGAGAATATTGCACAGCACTGTGAAGATATGGAGGGCAGTGTCGCCTCCATTATTTTAGATGGCGAAAACGCCTGGGAGTATTACCCGGAAAATGGTTACCACTTTCTCAGTGCGCTCTATCAGCGCCTCTCAGAGCACCCCGACCTAGAGTTAACCACCTATTCTGAGGTGGTTGAAAAACAGGTGCCCGCTGGCAAGCTGCAAGGCTTAATGGCAGGTAGCTGGGTTTACGGCACCTTTTCAACCTGGATCGGCGATGCGGATAAAAACCGGGGTTGGGATATGCTGGGTGATGTAAAGCGCTGCTATGATCGGGTGGTGGCCAGTGGGCGTTTAAGTGAAGAGGAGCTGACGTTTGCAGAGAAGCAGCTCTTTATCTGCGAAGGCTCTGACTGGTTCTGGTGGTTTGGCGATTACAACCCCTCCGATTCAGTCAGTGATTTTGAGCAGATGTTCCGCATGCACTTGGCTCGCCTCTACGAGTTACTGGGAGAAGATCCACCCGAATATCTATCCCATGTCTTTACCCGCGGCAGTGGTGCACCGGCAATGGGTGGCACCATGCGACCTGGCCAAGTGAGTTAGCGGGTGCTGAGTCCTGACGATACACGCCGACGTGCCGGGGTCCTTTTGCACCCCACTTCACTTCCCTGCGGTGACCTGGGGGCAGATGCCTACCGCTTTGTCGAATTTCTGCAACACAGCGGTGCCACACTGTGGCAAATGTTACCCACTGGCCCGACCCATGCCGATGGCTCGCCCTATCAATGTCTCTCGGTCAATGCCGGTAATGAGCTACTGATCAGCCTTGAAGCATTGGTAGAGCAGGGGTGGTTGCAGAGTGAGCAGCTGGAAACCAAACGACAACTGGATAACGGTGCCATGCGCCGGGCCTGTTTAAGCGATGCCTACCGATGCTTTCTGGCAACCGCAGACGAATCACAGCAACAGGCGTTTAATGCCTTTTGCGAATCACACCACCGCTGGTTACACGACTTTGCACTCTACCGGGCACTGCGCCAGATTCATCGCCTCTGCTCGTGGGTCGACTTTCCGGCACCGCTGCGGGATCGAGAACCAGAGGCACTCTCGCAAGCGGCTATTGCCCTTGAAGATAGTCTGCAACGGGTGAAATTTGAGCAGTATCTGTTTTTTCTTCAATGGCAGACATTGAAAACATTTGCCCAGGAGCGGGGCGTCCTACTGTTTGGTGATATGCCCATTTTCGTCGCACACGACAGCGCCGAAGTGTGGGCACACCGGGAATATTTTTTACTGGATGAGCAAGGGCAGCCCACCGTTGTGGCCGGTGTTCCACCCGACTATTTTTCAGAGACGGGGCAGCGCTGGGGCAACCCGCTATATAATTGGCAAGTGATGGCAGACGATGGCTATCAGTGGTGGGTAGAGCGGCTGCGTATACAGATGGAGCTTTTTGATGTGGTGCGTATTGACCATTTTCGTGGCTTCGAAGCGTATTGGGAAATTCCCGCGCATGAAGAGACCGCAATCAATGGGCATTGGGTAAAAGGGCCGGGGGCCGCCCTGTTTGAGGCTATTACTGACGCACTGGGTTCACTGCCACTGGTTGCAGAAGACCTTGGCCTGATAACCCCTGAAGTTCATGCACTGCGCGAACGCTTTCAGCTACCGGGCATGAAAATTCTGCAGTTTGCCTTTGATGGCGGTTCTGAAAACAGCTACCTGCCCCACAACCACGAAATCTGCAGCGTGGCCTACACCGGAACACACGATAATGACACCAGTTGTGGCTGGTTTAATGGGCTTTCGGCAGAACAGCAAACCCATGTGATGGAGTACCTTGGTCGACCAGCAGAAGAGATGCCCTGGCCGCTGATTCGAGCAGCACTGGCATCTGTCGCACTTTGGGCAATCATACCGATGCAGGATATTCTTGCCCTGGATTCATCAGACCGGATGAATATACCGGGCACCTCCGAAGGCAACTGGACATGGCGCTTTGACTGGCACCAGTTGCAACCCGGACGGCAGGCTCACTTTTCTCACCTGGTGGCGCTCTATGGGCGTTAGCTTACAGTCAGATGATTCGATCCCTAAGTTATTCCGTGCTCGTTCCTAAAGAGCCAACGTGACCTGCCTCCTATCATTTGGCCAGAATCACTTGATTACGACCATTTGCCTTAGCTTCGTAAAGCACCACATCTGCCGCTGCAATCAGTTTGGTGCCATCACCTTCTTCTTCGGTAGTCGATTTACCGAGGGTGACGCCGCAACTGATCGTGATATCCAGTGATGCTTCGCCAACCACAAAAGGCTTGTCGGAAATTGCGTTACGAATGCGTTCAAATGGGGCAACCTCCTGTCCACGATCAGCATTCAGTATGACTAAAAACTCTTCCCCTCCATAGCGGCCCAAATGGTCGTAGGGTCTGAGCACTCTCTCCATACGTTGTGCGACTTCTTTCAAGACCTCATCTCCAACCAAATGGCCATAGGTATCATTGATCTGTTTAAAATGATCAATGTCTAGCAGCCCGATAGACAAGATCTGCTTATTACGCTGTGAACGGGTTATTTCCTTTTTCAACGAGTCCATGATTGCCCGGCGATTCATTAACCCGGTTAGGACATCATGCGTCGCTTGGAAGTTGAGCGTTTTTTTCGCTTTGGCTAATTCCGATTGCAGCGTTAGCATACGCTTGCCGACTTTAGCCCTAGCCAGCAGCTCCGAGTTATTAAAGGGTTTTGAAATGTAGTCATTTGCACCGGCCTCAAGTCCGGTAACAATATCTTCAGTTTCATTGCGAGAGGTGAGTAGTAGGATGTACGGAGGGTCTTCTGTCTCAATTGCTCGCACCCGCCGACAGACCTCTGGGCCATCTAACCCTGGCATCTCCCAGTCCAGCAGCACCAGGCGTGGTGCATCAGCGCTGGACAGTACCTTCCACGCCTGCAGCCCATCTTCTGCAAGAATAGTGTCAAATCCCCATTTTTTTGCAATGGCCTGTAGCATGACACGTTGGGTCAGGCTGTCATCCGCGATGAGCAGTTTCATGATAATTTTTCCTTTATCGCATTTTCTAGCACTGCGAAACATTGTTCCAGTTGTGGCAATGCCTGGCGAAGGGTATCTAGATCACCGGATTTACCTGCTTTTTCCATTGTGAGTGCAACAGCGCTTAATGCCATGCCACCTGTGTTCGCAGCAGCGCCTTTGATCTTGTGTGATTGAGCGGCGGCTTGTTTCATATCTCCAGCCTTCGTCAACGATTTGAGTTGTTTGATTTGTACCGACATATCCGCCAGAAAGGCTTCGGCAACGGTGTGAACTAATTCATCATCACCCATCATCCGTTGATGTAGCGCCTCATAGTCAAATACGGGTTCAGCGGTTTCCAACACACTATCGTTAGGCTCCTTCGTTGCGTGCGGGCTTGACGCGGTACTGTTTAATTTGGCGACAGCTGGGTCTGTGGGATGTTTAGGTTGATTGGGTAACCATGTCTCTAACGCGCTACGTAATTTGCTAGGGTCCACCGGTTTTGCCACATGATCATTCATTCCTACCGCGAGGCAGCGTTCACGATCACCTCGCATGGCGTTGGCCGACATCGCAACGACCGGAATCGTCGGCTCGTTCACTGACGATCGTAAACTTCGGATCTGTTTTGTCGCTTCGTAGCCATCCATGATGGGCATCTGGCAGTCCATAAAAACCAGGTCGTAGGGGATCGTCTCAAGAGCCAGGATAGCTTCCTTACCATTCGATGCCATATCAACGCAAAGGCCAAATTTTTCAAGCATTCCCTGCGCGACCATTTGGTTGGTGTAGTTGTCTTCTACCACTAATATTCGGGCTTTAAACTGTGGAACGGTGTGTTTGGGGTGAGGGGGTATCATCTGGTTTTCTACACCGGAAATGCCCGCAACCTGGATCAGGGTGTTGTAGAGTTCAGATTGATTGATAGGCTTACTGATGCAGCTAGAAAACCCGGCTACCTGAATTTTTTCTGTATCAATTACCCGGCCTTGAGGGGTGAGTAATACACGCTTGGTTGTTGTCAGATTCTCATCGTCTTGAATAAGGCCAGCGAGCTGGATACCGCTCAATCCCGGCATATCCATATCGAGTAACACCATACTGTAGGGCCTTCCTTCCTCATGTGCGCTAGTGAGGGTTTTTAACGCTGTTGAGGCACTGGCGACGAGACTATGCTCCACTTGCCATGCACGGAGTATCTCATCAAGCAGCTGCCGAGTGGTGGCATTGTCATCCACCACCAATACTTTTTGTTGTAGAAAGTCGATAGCGGGGTGTGATGGTCGTTCTTTTCTAGCCCATGCGAGATTCAAGGTAAACCAAAGTGTGGTCCCTTCACCGGGGGTACTTTCAACCCCGATCTTCCCGCCCATCAACTCCACCAGCTGTTTGCTGATGGCCAGCCCGAGTCCGGTGCCCCCAAAACTACGGGTAGTCGAACTGTCGGCTTGAGTAAAACGTTCGAAAAGATGCGCTTGTTGTTCGGCGCTCATCCCGATCCCTGTATCGACTACCGAAAAGTGCAACAGAGGGTGTTCTCCCTTTTTTTCCGTGTAGTTATATCGGACAGACACCTCACCGTGCTCGGTAAATTTGATGGCATTGCCAACCAAGTTGGTTAGTATCTGACGGATGCGTCCTGAGTCACCTTTAAACCATTGATAGGTTATTGGGTTAGCGGGGCAAATCAGCTCTAACCCCTTCTCCTGGGCGCGAAAAGCCATGCTCGCCCCAAAATCGCCTAATAGCGCATTCAGGTCAAAATCAATGAGCTCCAGATCGAGCTTGCCCGCTTCTATTTTTGAAAAATCGAGGATGTCGTTGACGAGGCCAAGTAATGAGTCGGCGCTGTGTTTGATGGTGAGTGCTTGCTTGTGCTGGGTATCATCAAGTGATGTGTCTAGCAGCAGATTGGTCATGCCGATGACGCCATTCATGGGGGTTCGAATTTCGTGACTCATATTCGCCAGGAATTCGCTCTTGGCTCGATTATTAGCTTCTGCAGCCTCTTTGGCTTCATACATCGCTTGTTCGACCTGTTTGCGCTCGGTAATGTCTCGGACAATGGCCACAAAGCGTGAGCTTTCGTCCTTCGCTTCAATGTATTGGAGAAAGACTTCTACCGGAATACATTGGCCATTTTTATGTTGGTGGAGGGTTTCAAAATTGAGTGAAATTTGTTCCCCCTTTAGCAGTGGCGCAATCAGTAGCTGGAATTGTGCCTCCGTTATATCGGGTTTGATATCGTAGGGATGCATACTTCCTAGCTCAGAAAGTGTATAGCCAACCTGCTGTAACGCACCTTTGCTCGCATAATAGAATGTCAAGTCACTGGCGTTGAACATAAACACACAGTCGAGTGTTTGATCCAGGGTGCTTTTGAATTGGCGTAGCTCGTTTTCCGCTAACTTACGTTCAGTGATATCGAGGTGCGTACCGATCATGCGCTTGGGCTTACCCTCGTGGGTCCACTCTACGGTTTTACCCGTGTCCAGTACCCAAACCCAGTGTCCCTTTTTGTGTCGCATGCGGGTTTCAATAACGTAACGCTCGGTTTCACCCCGCCAGTGCTGCTCTAATAAATAGCCTGATTTCCCCAGGTCATCTGGGTGTGAATGGGTCACCCAGGTGCTGATGCTGATGGGAGCCAGTTCATCCAAGGTATACCCGATGATCTCCGCCCAACGCTTATTAAAGACAGCCTGCCCGCTTTGCACTTGCCAGTCCCAGATGCCGACTTCGGTGCTCTCGATCACCAGTTGCAATTGTGCCTCGCTCTCTTTAGCGGCAAGTTCCGCCTGTTTGCGCTGAGTAATATCCGTACGAATAGCGACATAGCTTTGAGGCTTCCCCTGGTTGTTCTTAAACGGAACAACGGTGGTATCCACCCAATAAAGCTGGCCATTCTTGGCACGATTGCACACTTCTCCGTGCCAGGTTTTTCCACGGCCAATGGTGCGATACATCTCACGGAAAAAATCTTTGTCATGGTAGCCTGAATTTAAAATTCGATGATTTTTTCCCAGGAGTTCTTCACGGGTATAACCGCTGATTTCAGTAAACTTATCATTAACGAGTGTAATCGCTCCTTGAATATCGGTTATGGCAACAATGGCGTGTTCATCCAGCGCGAATTTTTGTTCAGCAAGTGCCGCCAATGCTTGCTGCGCCTCTTGATTGCTGTGCTCAAGTGCCAGCTCATAGCCTCGGCGTGATTCCACCATGTGGTTGAAGCACTCGGCCAACTGGCCGACTTCGTCGTTTGTGAATACCTGTACCTTATGGCTATATTCGCCTTCAGCGAAGGCCTTACTGGCCTCAGCCAACTGGATAATGGGGCGGGTTATTCGCCGGGCCTGAAAGATCGCTAGCCCGACGGTTATGAGGCTTGTCAATACGACCAGCACAAGCGTCATAATCTTCAATAATTGAGCAGACGCCAGGGCTTCATCACGGTCAATTTCACTGATTTGCACCCATTTTATGTCGCCTGGCAGATGTACGGTATGGGCCAAGCCGATCACCCTGCGGCCGTCAGCTCCGATGTACTCAGAAGCCGTTTTTTCATCATTAGCAAGGGGTGTCTCACGGCGGTGTTCATGCTGCCAATGTTTGAATAGTGTGGTGTCGATGTCTCTCACCAGCACATCATCCTGTTGATTGTTGAGGTTGGAACGCAGCTTACCGTCTTCGCCCACCAAATAATGAGCAAGGCTGCTATCAGCACTGTTCATGGCGGCAATGCGATTGATGATTCGCTCATGGTTTATTTGAATAGTGAGCACACCTACTTTGGAGCCAAACTCATCTAATAGGGGAGCGGATAGAAAGCTAGCCAATTTATTGTTGGATGGTGCAAAGCGTTCAAGGTCAGAAAATTGTATTTTCCCGGTTTTCAGAGTGGTTACGACACTGTGAGCAAAGCGGGTGTTGGCGTATGGGCCGGAAAAAAGGTTGCTACCCAGATCGGATTCTCGGGCAACGGTGAAGAGAATATTGCCTTTGAGATCGACTAATAGAAGGTCATAGATGTAATCGTAACGGCGTGCCAGGGTAACCAAATCGTGGTGGTGACTATCCACCCGTTGAGCCCAATCGTAGCTTTTTACATACTCATCAGCCGTTTTCCCACTTTGCTGTAGTCCTTCGCTAAGCAATATCATCAGGCTTGTGTTGGCGTGACTTACCGCGTGGCTACTGAGGTCCGTCACCCGATAGTCAAACCAATTTTGTATAAAAGCAATGTTCGATGCGGCGGCGTATTCGAGTTTGTCTTCTGCGGCATGGGTTAAGCTATCTGTTGCCTGCTGATAACTGATCCAGGCAACCAGGCTCATGGGCAACAGTGCCAAGAGAAGAAACCACAGTATCAGTGTCCGCCCGATAGAGGACTTCGGCTTTAATATTGGAGTAGCAGGTTCGGTTAAAGGCGACTCACTCACGATAGGGCTGGGCCTCTTCTATCTCACTCATTTTTATATCGAAACGGGTGTCAGCAAAAGCATCTATATCCACAGGAGCTTTGAGAATATTCCCTTCCACAGCCAAGTCCATGATCTGTTTAATACCTGCTTTGTCCACGTTTAATGACTGATAATTGATAACACGAAGAGTGGGGTCGAGGCTGGCAATAATGGCCTCACGTGTATGGGCTGGTATGTGTTTGCGAACAATTTCGACAATTTTATCTAACGCTGCGCCGCCTTCCTGTCTGGCTTGCTCGATATCCTGGCCAGCCTTATGGATGTAGCCCATCACCTCTTTGATGGCGTCGAACTTATGGGTGATCGCCTGATCAGTTGCCACAGCGATGCACTCGACATGGCCATTTGGCCAAGGCATGACATCCTTGGAGTACCAAGCCACGTGTCCAAAACCACCGGTTTCGACCACATCAGCCCAGGGGAGGGACTGTTCAAAGGCCGCCGCTTGAGAGCGGTTACTTTTACTTCTAATAAAAGCGGGGGACTTCGGTGGGGGTACGGCGATAGCCAGCACATCGGCCAGGGTGTTCGGTGTCAGGGAGAGCTTGACACCCTGTTCCTTGAGATACTTGTAAAGCACCACGGTATGCGTTGCCAGCAGATGAGGCATGCCAACTTCAGTGGGTTTACCGGTTCGTTGGAAATGTGCTTTCAATGCATTGGCGACCGCTGCATCGGGCTTGCGATCATTGCGTAGAGGGGGCAATTGCACTTCTTTATTGAGCAGGTCATTGATAGCCAGAGCGTTGCCGTCACGGTGCATGAGCCCTATCCAGCGGAAATGGGGCTTTTCTCGGTACATATCCATCGCCAGTGGGCTCATGACATAGGCCATATCCACCTCACCTGACTGAAAGTAGGCTCGCAGTAAATCCCAGCTTTTCATCTGTTCGATCTGAAAATTAGTGTGAACCATCTGATCACGATAGCGTTCATAGGCCACCAGTGCAGCGTAGTGGTCGGCAAGTGGAATGTAGAGCGCTTTGATAAGGTGTTTGCTGCCGCCACTCACTTCAGCACAGGCCGTGGTAGGGGCAACGAATAGCAGCGATAAGAGCAATATAATTAATCCGAATCGCTTGTATATACCTGTCTTAGTCTTTGTTGGCATATAGGGCTCCTGTGCAAAGGTGACCAAGGTTTTTCAGCCTTTAGCGTTGTAGCGGCATTTAGCAGAGAACTGTTAGGGATGTAGAAGAAGTTAAAGTAGCGTTATTACGCCGAATTGTTGTTCACTCTATCTAGGCCGGTATTCGTTGCGTAGCTCACTATGCGCCCAATACCGGCCTAGGTAGGGTGGGAAAAAAGAGAAGTAAGCGCGGTATTTTAATAAATTCTACATCCCTTAGGGAAGAAGGTATGCAATCAAGGTTTTTACGTTTTTTAGCCCTCTGTCCGGAGGGTTGGGCTAAACAGGGGTGAGAAATCATTCTCAATTGTGTATACTCCCGACTGTTTTTGAATGTGTTATAGGTTTTTATGTATTCAACCATGTTAAAAGCTAAGCTGCATCGCGTGAGTGTGACCCACGCAGAGCTTGATTATGAAGGCTCCTGCGCGATTGACAGTGACCTGCTGGATATGGCAGGTATTCAAGAGTATGAGCAGATTCATATCTACAATATCAACAATGGCGAGCGCTTTGCGACTTACGCAATACGAGCGGAAGCGGGCTCAGGTATTATCTCTATTAATGGTGCGGCGGCTCACAAGGCAAGCCCCAAAGATCTGGTTATTATTTGTGCCTACACCAGTATTCCCCAGGCCGAGATGGCCAGTTACAAGCCAAAAATGGTCTACTTTGGTGAAGATAACAAAGTATCGCACACCAGTAACTCCATTCCAGTACAGGCCGCTTAAAGCGACCAACAGCCCCCCCCAAAAATGCCGAGTTTATCTCGGCATTTTTTTTGTCTCTCCGATACTGTTTTTTCTGTAACCCAGGTAGCAGACGGTGCCACGATAGTGGTACACCATTAGGGATGTAATGGCACGGGTGGGGGCCACCATGACCAGTCCGGGCTATCGCCAGGCGGATCGGGGTGTCGAATTTCTGAGTCAGCATACCATGGTCATAACGTATTCAGAGATTCCTTTATATGAAGTGGTTAGAGCAGCAACGCACTCGATATACACTTCGCCATCACCCCATCCCCTTTGATGTTTGGGAGCTGTTGATGCACGAGGCTGATGTTTTCAGTGGTCTGAGTGCCGTGCAGAAA
Source organism: Gammaproteobacteria bacterium (assembly GCA_022712945.1). Taxonomy (GTDB): domain Bacteria; phylum Pseudomonadota; class Gammaproteobacteria; order RBG-16-57-12; family RBG-16-57-12; genus JAFLJP01. The sequence goes on from JAFLJP010000073.1 coordinate 25,510, forward strand.
GCCCATCTACGGGAGCTAACGACACTATTTTTGCACCGTAAAACTCTCAGCGGGGTTCAGGGGCAGAGTGTCTCTATGGCAATGGCGATGAGTGTGGCGGCCCAGGCCAGCCTATTGATTTTGTCGCTGGGTCTGGATTATTACGATGGTTGGGTTGAAGTAGTGATCTACCCCGGTACCTTTCGGGTGGTAAGAGAGAGTACTGATGAGATAGGCCTGGTTTCACAGCAGGATCAGCTGTTGAGTGGTGAATCTTGGTCGCAAGGGCCAGTCATTCTCTCTTGGGACGAGGTTACAGCTTCCCGCCCTGGTCACAATGTCGTGCTGCATGAGTTCGCCCACAAACTGGATATGCTCAATGGGCGCGCCAATGGCATGCCACCCCTGCATTCGGATATGGTGCGCCAACAGTGGACCACCGCGTTTAGTCGCGCTTTTGACCAGCTGCAGCGGCAGTTGGCAGACCATCAGCATCCCGGCATAAACGCCTATGCAGCGACCTCACCGGCGGAGTTTTTTGCCGTGGCGAGCGAAGGCTTCTTCACCAATCCACAGGTATTGCAACATCAATACCCCGATGTTTATCAGCAGTTGGTGCTGTTTTATCGTCAAAATCCCATGACAAGAAGGCATTGCAAGGAGAAAAACCATGAGTGACTCCCCCGTTTACATCCGCTGGTTTCAGCAGATCACCCTCGACGATGTTGCACTGGTTGGCGGCAAGAATGCCTCACTGGGGGAGATGTATCAAAACCTGACAGCGGAAGGCGTGCGGGTGCCCAACGGCTTTGCGGTAACAGCCACGGCGTACCAATATGTGCTGGATCACAACAACGCCTGGGCGCAGTTGCATGCCGTGTTGGATGGGCTTGATCCCGATGATGTCAGCGATTTACAGCGGCGGGGAGCAAAAGCCCGAGCGATTATTGCCGGTTGTGCACTGCCTGATGATCTGGCAGCAGAAATTTTAACCGCTCACACACAACTGAAACAGCAGTATGGCGAAACGCTCTCGCTGGCAGTGCGCTCCTCAGCCACCGCTGAAGACTCTCCCGAAGCCTCGTTTGCCGGTCAAAACGACAGCTACCTCAATATCAGTGGTGAGGAGATGCTGCTTGATGCCTACCAGCGCTGCCTGGCATCCAACTTTACCGACCGCTCTATCCACTACAAGCACGACAACCATTTTGATCTCTACAACGTTCACCTTTCGGTGGTGGTCATGAAGATGGTGCGCAGTGATATCAGCTCCAGCGGGGTGATGTTTTCACTGGACAGTGAAACCGGCTTTAACGATGTGATCTTCATCAATGCGGCATTGGGGCTGGGTGAAAATATTGTTCAGGGCACCATTGGGCCAGATAGTTTCTACGTACACAAACCGACATTTAATGCCGGATACCGGGCAGTTCTTAAACGCCAACTGGGCAAAAAAGAGCAAAAAATGCTCTTTGCCGACACCCTTAATCTTGACAACATTGCTGTAGAGCAGACCAAAAATGTTGCCACCACCCCAGAAGAGCAGAGTCACTTCTCTATCTCAGATGAAGATGTCATGGTGCTGGCCGACTATGCGATTAAAGTTGAAAACCACTACTCTCAGCAGGCGGATCACCATAAACCGATGGATATGGAGTGGGCCAAAGACGGTATTGATGGCCAGATCTACATGGTGCAGGCACGCCCTGAAACCATTGAGTCGAAAAAAACAGCTAATCTGCTGGAAATTTACCAGCTTAAAGAGAGATCGAAAACCCTCGTCCAAGGGCAAGCTGTGGGCACCCGCATTGGTGCAGGCAAGGTGCGGGTCATCGATGATGTCAAACGGTTAAGCGACTTCCAGCCCGGTGAAGTGCTGGTGGCCGACACCACCACTCCAGATTGGGAGCCGGTGATGAAGAGTGCCGCCGCGATTATCACCAACCGGGGGGGGCGCACCTGCCATGCGGCGATTGTTTCACGGGAGCTGGGTGTACCGGCGATTGTCGGTGCGGGTGATGCAACGATGTTACTCAACGACAACCAGCAGGTGACCGTCTGTTGCGCCGAAGGTGAGGTCGGGCATGTTTATGAGGGCATACTCGATTTTGAAATTCAGCGCACCGATCTCAGCCAGTTGGCACACCCCAAAACCAAAATCATGATGAACCTAGGCAACCCCGATCAAGCGTTCAGCCTCGCCTCGCTGCCAGTGGACGGTATTGGTCTGGCACGCATGGAATTCATCATCAACAACTACATCAAAGTGCACCCGATGGCGCTGATTCACCCGGAAAAACTAGATGATGCACTACGCGAAAAAGTTGACACCCTCTGTACCGCTTACAAAAACCCCAAGGATTTCTTCGTAAAAACCCTCGCCGAAGGGGTCGCCACAATCGCCTCATCGGTTTACCCCAAACCCTGTGTAGTGCGTATGAGTGACTTCAAAAGCAACGAATACGCCAGCCTGCTAGGAGGCTCACAATTTGAACCGGAAGAGGATAATCCGATGATCGGTTTTCGTGGTGCCGCCCGTTACAGCCACCCCGCCTACGCCGAAGGCTTCGCGCTGGAGTGCATGGCGATGAAGCGGGTACGTGACGAAATGGGCTTGACCAACGTGAAGCTGATGATCCCTTTCTGCCGCCGGGTAGCCGAAGGGGAAAAAGTATTGGCAACCATGGCCAAACACGGCCTCAAACGTGGTCACAACGGCCTAGAGATCTACCTGATGTGCGAAATCCCCAATAACATCATTCAAATAGATGCGTTCGCCAAACTATTCGATGGGTTCTCTATTGGCTCCAACGACCTGACCCAGCTCACCCTAGGTGTCGACCGCGACTCAGAACTAGTCGCCTTTGACTTTGACGAACGCGACCCCGGCGTGAAAGAGATGATCCGCCTAGCGGTGGTCGGGGCAAAGCGCAATGGTCGCCACTCCAGCATCTGTGGTCAGGCACCCTCAGACTACCCTGAAATGGCCGAATATCTAGTAGAGCTAGGCATTGATGCCATCAGCCTCAACCCCGACTCGGTTCTGAGCACCATCCGGCACCTGCTAGAGGTAGAGCAGCGCCTGAACAGGTGAAAAAGAGAGGTTGGAGCACGCGGTGCGCGCTCACTGGGCGATGGAAGTCAACTTACCCTTCACAAATCCTCCAGCGGACTCACCACTCCCTCGCCACCCTGCTTCAACACATGGGTATAGATCATCGTCGTCTGTAGATTTTGATGGCCCAATAACGACTGGATGGTGCGAATATCCGTCCCCCGCTGCAACAAATGGGTCGCAAAACTATGCCGAAACGTATGCGCACTCACCCGCTTGGTAATCTCCGCCCGGCGCACCGCCTGCTTAATTGCCTTATTCACCACCGACTGGTCCAAATGATGGCGTCGAGTCACCCCGCTACGCGGATCCTCCGACAACTGTCGACTCGGAAATACATACTGCCAATTCCACTCCCTATCCGCTTGCGGATACTTCCGCGCCAGAGCAAAAGGCAGATAGACCGCACCATACCCCTTCTGTAAATCCTGCTCATGAATCAACCGTACCCGCTCCAGATGATTCTTCAACAACGGCTCAAGATTACCCGGAAACGGCGTCACCCGATCCTTAGCCCCCTTGCCATTGCGCACCGTCACCTGCTTATAACCGTAATCGATATCCTGCACCCGCAAACGTACCGCCTCAGTAATGCGTAACCCGCAACCGTACAACAGCTTCACCACCAACTCCGAATGCCCCTCCAACAACGCCAATGTCTGCCGGACCTCATCCCGCGTCAACACCACCGGAATTCGCGGTTCCTTACGTGAGCGGGCAGCAGAGACCCCCTCTAGCGGCTGATCCAAAACCCGTTGAAACAGAAAAACCAACGCATTAAACGCCTGATTCTGCGTCGAAGCCGCCACATTATCCCGCACCGCCAGATGCGTCAAAAACGCCTCCACCTTACCTTTAGAATCGACAAGCAGAGCATCACGAGACACCAACTGATGAAAACGGATAAACCGAGAGACCCAGTCGCAATAGGAGCGCTCAGTATGAATAGAGTAATGCAGACGACGCATCAAATCGCTCATTTCTGCCAGCAGTTTTTTACCAGATACCTGGGTTGACATAAAAATAGATTACCCATAGGGTTGGGGGAAAGGTCAAGAAAGAGTGCCCGAATTGTAGTCTGTTATCAATATATCAGGGCAAATAGACCGGTTTTTAAGTGATTAACGGGTGTTGTTGCCGGATTGTTCGCTGAATATGGTGGGGGAAGCCGGGCGATTGTGCCTTATACTAATAGTTATGTTTCTTGACGCCTTTGTTAGTAAACTTGGATATCTTCGGTAAGTAATAATTTTTATATAGTTAAGGAATTTAGTTAATGCATTCACTTGCACCATATTCAATTCGCGTATTTGACAGGTCACTAGCAGGACCTGCTGATGAAAAATATCACAAGCTAGGTAATATACGCGGAAAGGATCTTCTCAAGGTTTTAATCAGCTTTGTAAATAAAAAGAATGATAAGTATCACGAGGTTGATGATGGTAAGCAGAAGAAAACATTAAAGTTTACCAACGTTAAATGTGAGAATAGAACCATATACGGAATTATTGAATATGGTGAATATGGAGTGAAGGGTAAGGTTGTTAATGTTACAACTGGTGATACCGTATATAAAAAGAAAAAAGATGACTCTGATATTCATCAGTTGTATTTTTCTTTTACGGTACCCAGTGAGGAAAGTAGAGGTGTATGCCTATTCCACAACATACATGGAAGAAGTGTGAAAGGTATTGTTGATACCCTCATAAATGATTTCTTTCGTGAAGAAACAAAAGGACTAAAAATTCAGCTTAGGCCTCTTACATACGAAAAGGCTGTTGAAGAATGGATGAAGAGCTCTCAGGTTAAAGAACTTAAATTAACAAATTATTCGCCTAAGTCTGATGCTACCGACCAAGTAGATAAGTTAATCGATAATACGTCAGAGATTATATATAAACCCAAAAAGAAGGGGGCTAGCTTTGGTAGCTTCTGGGACTTTATCAAGACTAAGGAGCATACTGGAGGGAATCGGCAGGCTGTCGATATTCTAAGTCAATACTGCTCGAATGTTAAGGCCGTAGTTGAGTTTGATGGTAGAAAAAGGATATTTAACCTTACGTCTGATAGTACTCCAGTAAGCTCAATTGATTTTGATGAAAGCGACGTGGATATGGATGACGGAGCACCAAATTTTAAATCATTGCATCTATTTGCTAAATCATTGATAGATGACATGCTAGCGACTATATAGGGCGGATATCATGAGTTCGAAAGTCAATATTTTTGGTGTGGTTCGAGGGCACGTTAGCACGTTAGTTGATACAAACACTTTGAAGCATTCGTGGCCAGATTTACTAACATTTTATTTTCTTCCCATTGCCATGTCTGTTTTGGGTGGGTATTTTGCAGTAGATTTTTCAAAAGACTCCACGACTCTTCTAGTTACGGCAGGCGCAATATTTACCGGGCTTTTACTGAATTTACTTATTCTTGTTTACGATCAGAAAGGTAAGCTTCCTCCTGTGGACTCAGATCAGCCAAATTGGTCTGATATTCAATCTAGGCACACAGTTATAAAAGAGCTTTATTATAATATTTCTTATTCTACGTTGATGTCAGTAGCTTTAGTTGTAATAGCTATAGTTCACCTTTTTGTGATAGATAAAACGGTAAATATAGAATATCTAGATATTGGTGTAATTGATGTTTCTAGCGTATCTACATCACCTATGCTTATTTTCTTTGGAGCAAACTTGGTTCTCACAATAGTGATGATAATCAAAAGAATATATACATTACTATCAACCGAAACATAACAAAAGCAATCAACACGGACATTTTTCCGCGGTGTTTGGGTTGTGCTAAAAAAGCCTAGCACAGCCCAAACACCGCTCCAAAATTCCGGTTATTGCTGACGTTAGGCATACATATGAATGAAATAACAATAGCAATAATTTCAGCAGCCGCTTCCGTGATTGTTGCTACATTAGGATATGTATTTTCCAAGCTTAAAGAAAGGGAAGCTGATTGGAGAAAGAAAAAACTTGAGATGTATCATGAGCTTTTTTCTGCAATTTCAGGAATAACTAAAGGTGATGCAACGCCAGAGGCTCAAAGAAATTATGCTAAAGCGTGCAATACTATTGGTTTAGTTGCT
>JAFLJP010000110.1 GCA_022712945.1 Gammaproteobacteria bacterium
TTGAGGCGAATAGTGGGCCTATTTAACGAAAATGATCGGAAAATCTGGCCAAAATGGCTTGCTCGCAGTAGGTCAGTCTGTTCTCGGACAGGCTCCTAGTGCACTGTCAGCCCTTTTTTGTCGGGCCAGTTGGCCTGCCAATTCTCATGGCAAGGTTCTTACAGGGGGGGGTTGTTTCCACCAGCAGAAGTACAATACCGCTATGGAGGTTAACCCTTCGGCTCATCTATAAAGATCGTATCGTCTGCTGTAAAAAAGCCCAGGGAAAACCGGTATGGACATTTGAGGAAGCTGTTGAGAGTAATCAGCTCCCTTCAACCAGCTTTTTGAGTGTGCTGCCCAGCTCCGCAGGTGAGTGGGTAATGGTGACACCCGCGGCTTCCAGTGCGTTAAATTTATCCTCCGCAGTGCCTTTGCCACCGGCGATAATGGCACCGGCATGGCCCATACGTTTGCCTTTGGGTGCGGTGGCTCCGGCGATATAGGCAACCACCGGTTTGGTGACGTTATTCTTGATGTATTCAGCGGCCTCTTCTTCTGCACTGCCACCAATCTCGCCCACCATAATGATCGATTCTGTTTTTGGATCATTCTGGAACATCTTCAGGCAATCAATAAAGGTTGTACCAGGAATTGGATCACCACCAATACCCACACAGGTACTTTGGCCGTAGCCAATGGCGGTGGTCTGTGCGACCGCTTCGTAGGTGAGTGTGCCCGAGCGGGAGACGATGCCCACCGTGCCCGGCAGATGAATATCACCCGGCATGATGCCTATTTTGCACTCACCCGGTGTGATAACACCCGGACAGTTCGGCCCGATTAGGCGCACATCGGCCGCTTTAACCACCAGACTGGCTTTTAGCATGTCACGGGCAGGAACGCCTTCGGTGATACAGACAATCAGTTTAATTCCCGCATCCGCTGCTTCCAGTATCGCATCGAGGCAAAAAGGGGCTGGCACATAAATTACCGAAGCCGTTGCGCCGGTTTCACGCACCGCCTCTTTAACGGTATTAAAAACCGGCAGGCCCAGGTGTTCGGTTCCCCCCTTCCCTGGCGTTACGCCACCGACCATCTTCGTGCCGTAGGCGATCGCCTGTTCCGAGTGGAAGCTACCTTGCTTGCCGGTGAAGCCCTGACAGATAACCTTGGTGTTTTTATCAATTAATATGCTCACTGTTATGCTCCTACCGCATCGACAATTTTCTGGGCTGCTGAATCGAGATTTTCTGCGGCGATGATGTTGAGGCCGCTTTCGCTGAGTAACTCACTGCCCCGGTGGGCATTGTTACCGGCTAAACGCACCACCACCGGTACTTTGATATCAACCTCTTCGACTGCTGCGATAATGCCTTCGGCGATGATGTCACAGCGTACAATTCCACCGAAGATGTTCACCAAAATGCCCTGTACTTTGTCATCCGATAAAATAATTTTGAATGCTTCGGCAACCCGTTCTTTGGTAGCGGTGCCACCCACATCGAGGAAGTTGGCAGGATCACCACCGTGCAGCTTGATCAGATCCATCGTCGCCATTGCCAAACCGGCACCATTCACCATACAACCGATGGTGCCATCCAGTGAAATGTAGTTAAGATCCCAGTCGGCGGCGCGTACCTCACGGGCATCCTCCTGGCTTACATCGCGCAACGCTTTGATATCCGCCTGGCGATAGAGTGCTGAATCATCAATATTGACCTTGCCATCCAGGCAGAGCAGATCACCCTCTTCGGTAACCACCAGTGGATTGATCTCCAACAAACTCAGATCTTTCTCTTCAAATATGGTGGCAAGACCGCCGATAATTTTGCCAAACTGTTTGATTTGATCCCCCTCCAGACCCAGCGCAAAGGCAAGATCCCGTACTTGGTAGGACTGTAGTCCAACCAGGGGATCAATGGCTGCTTTCAGGATTTTTTCCGGGGTTTCAGCTGCCACCTTCTCAATTTCAACTCCCCCTTCGGTGGAGGCCATAAAGGTGACGCGGCGGGAGGCACGGTCGAGTACCGCACCAAGGTAGAGTTCACGTTTGATGCGGCTCGGCTCTTCAATCAATACCTGGCTGACCGGCTGACCTTCAGCGGTGGTTTGATAGGTGACCAGACGCGAGCCAAGCATATTGTTGATAATTTCAAGGGCTTCTGCACGATCACTGGTGAGCTTCACACCGCCCGACTTTCCACGACCACCGGCATGCACTTGCGCCTTGATCACCCACGGCAAGGTGGTAATTGAGTCCAGCGCTGATTCCGCCTCTTCCAGATTATTGACAACCGTATTATTGGGCACCATGACGCCGTATTGGGCAAAGAGTGCTTTAGCTTGGTATTCGTGTAGGTTCATGTTTATTACCTATCGAGATCTTTGTACGATTTTTTTCGTGCAAAGGTCTCCAGTCGTTTAATTAGCTGGTATGCCAGCAATTTTTTCGGCGAAAAAAGTCACTGACGCCCCGTTTCTATGGGTATACATCGGGCTTTGTAAGTGAAGCTAAAGCCGCTATTTTAATAACGGCTGAGCTGGCATTTCAACCAGTTTTGACAGGGTGTTATTTTGCTGCATCTCGATGATATCACTTAGGATTGCAGCCGTTTCATGCAGCTCAATCATTTTGAGTGCATCAAATGTGCTCTCCTGCTCTTCGCTGACATCGTCATCATCCAGAGTCTCATCTTCATCCTTCAGTGGTGCTAACCCCTGTGAGACACGGAAATCATTGATTCGTTGATCCTGACTCTCTTTCAACGATTTTCGCTCTGTTTTACGTTGTGTTTCAAGCAGGGTGATGCTGGTTTTTTCTTCCATCATGTGGCGCTGCTCTGCTTGTGCCAGCAAAAATTCAAAACCAAGATCAGTGGCAACACGTTGCTGATGCTGGTGAGTGATGTTATCCAATCGCCACTCATCCTGGTGGTAAGGAGTAAACTGGGCCGGTGCTATATTTGCCCATGGCAGTGCATTTTCATAGGCACGCTCGCCTTGTTTGGCATTCTCTTCAGCGGTTGGGAACTGAATATCGGGTATCACCCCACGGTGTTGCGTGCTGTCACCATTGACTCGAAAGAACTGAGCCATGGTTAATTTCAACTGCCCAAGCCCCAACTCTTTGGAGCGAACGTAGCGATTAAGGTCAACAATGGTCTGCACGGTTCCTTTTCCGTAGGTGGGCTCGCCGACAATAACACCTCGCCCATAGTCTTGAATCGCCCCTGCGAAGATCTCGGAAGCAGAGGCGCTGTAGCGATTAACCAATACCGCCAGTGGTCCAAGATAAGCGATAGCGGCATCGGTGTCATCATCCGATTTTATCCTCCCATCACCATGACGAATTTGCACCACCGGGCCTTTTTTTATGAAGAGTCCGGTTAACGAAACCGACTCTGGCAGTGAGCCGCCACCATTATTTCGCAGATCGATAATCAAGCCATCAATCCCCTGCTGCTGAAGCTCTTTGATCAATACCAGTGTGTCACGGGTTGTACTGCGGTAGTCATCATCACCCCGGCGGTACCCCTCAAAATCCATGTAAAAAGTGGGAATAGTAATAATGCCGATCTTCTTTTTCGGATCACCCGGTAGCTCAATGATCGATTTTTTAGCCTGTTGCTCTTCCAGTTTGATCTTGTTTCTGGTCAAGGTGATGGTTTTACTCGGGCCATCCAAGCCACTGGTTTTTGGCTGTAGCTGTAGCCGAACAATGCTCCCTTTCGGCCCACGAATAAGATCCACAACATCATCAAGACGCCAGCCAACCACATCCTCCATTGCCCCTGTCTCACCTTGTGCAACACCGGTAATGTAATCCTTGGCATGTATTTTCTGGCTAAGATCAGCCGGGCCACCGGGAATGATTTTTTGCACCATCGTCAGATCATCCTTGAGGCGTAAAACGGCACCAATCCCCTCCAATGAAAGACTCATGTTAATTTTGAAATTTTCAGAGTTACGTGGTGAGAAATAGCTGGTGTGTGGTTCAATGCTGCGCAAATAGGCATTAATGAAATATTCATAGGCATCTTCTGCTTCGGTTTGTGCCACATGGCTCTTGATGCGCTGGTAGCGTTTACTCAGCACTTGCTGAATGTCATCACCCTCTTTCTTGGCTAACATCAGGTTGAGCACGTCATTCTTAACCCGCTTTCGCCAAATTTCATCCAGTGCGGCGCGGTTATTGGCCCACGCTGATTCACTGCGATCCAGCTCCAGCACCTCATCAACGGTGAAATCAAACACCTGTGGCAGGCGTGCCAATGCATAGTCTGCCCGCTCAATACGACGTTGGTTATAACGTTGAAAAATAGTGAAAGCAGGTGACATATCGCCGCTCTTCAGGGCGTCATCCAGAGTGAGCTGGTAGCGCTCAAAACTGGCAATGTCCTGTTGGGTAAAAAAGCTCCGATTGGGATCCAGAGTGGTCAGATATTTCTTTAGAATTTCTTTGGATTGCTGGTCATTCAGCTCAACCTGCCGGTAGTGTTCCCCATCAATGAATTGGGTAATGAGTCGGGTCGATATCGAGTGCTGGGGCAGTGGCTCCAGTGGTGTTAATGGCGTAGGTGATGTTGCCAACAGCGGGGTTGTGAGGCAAAAAAACAGTAGTAAAAGCAGAGAATATTTAAACATCGATCGTACCTGTCACATCATTAATTGAGCCCATTATAGAGCAAATGGGCTGGTCGTGTATTATGACCTGTTAACCACTAATATGCGCTAATACCGCCTTAAAAGGAACCTGCTGCAAAGCGCCAAACAGCGGGTGTTTACCCAGTTTTTCGCGGCTTAGTTGTGGTGAACTGATACCACACAACAGACGCGCAAGCAGATGAGGTTCATTTAAGAGTGGATATTGCTGCTGAAGTGCTTGCAGCTGCGGCCACACCGGGGACTCAATATTGACCTGCGGGTGTTTAATCGGTTCCGCAGTTGCGCCATCAAGACACCAGCTACAGTGGCCACAAGGTTGAGAGCGTGTATCACCAAAGTGATGTGCGAGGGCATTCACCTGGCAACTTTGCAGGCTGGCAAGATCCAAAACCTGCTGCAAGCGAGCCAGTTCGCTCTGTTCCCGCTTGAGGGTTCGCTGGTGTAATTCTACCGCCAGCTCCATGAGATTGTTGGGCATTTTGAGACGGCGGTAGGGGTTACGCACACCTGAGACCTTCACCTCCAGGTAGTTTTTTTCCGCAAGATAGTCGAGGGCGCGAAGAATACGTTCACGGTTGCTACCAATGGCTTGGGCTGTTTTATCCAGGTCAATATCAAACCATGTTTTTGCCTGGCTGGCCTGGCGGAATATCTGAGCAAGAAAGGCCTGTTTTTCGCCTTGAAAATTGGCAAGAATCGCTTTAGAGCTTTGCAGCGGCTTAAAGCGATAATTGGCATAAAATGCAGTACCGGCTTGCAGGTAGCCATCCAGCTCCAGGTAGGTGAGCAGGGTTCGCAGTACCAGCGGTCGTATGTCATGGCGACGGGATAGCTCATAACTGCTGATATCAAACTGTTCAGCTTGTGAAAAAAGATCACTGACCAGACTTTGTAACGAGGCTTGTGTCGGTGTGTCACCGTAGATGAAATTTTCCAACACGGTTAAATCATCCGCGCACACCAGCATGTCACAGACCGATGGCTGACCATCTCGCCCGGCACGACCAATCTCCTGGGCATAATTCTCAAGACTTTTCGGCAGATTATAGTGATAAACCGCACGGATATTTGCCTTATCAACCCCCATGCCAAAAGCGATGGTCGCCACCACAATTGCGTGCTCAGATGCCATAAACCACTCTTGCACCTCAACTCGCTGCTCTGTTTTAAGCCCGGCGTGATAAGCCCGCGCAGGAAAGCCCGAATCAGCAAGCTGTTGAGCTACCTCCTCAGCGGTATGTTGCAGGGTAACGTAGACAATACTGGCCCCAGCGGGGTTGGTACGCAGGCGCGAATGCAGCATTTCATCACGGTTTTGTGCACTAACATTGTGGCTCAATGGGGTCAGATTAGGACGGTAGAAACCGGTACGTACCATACATTCGGGTTTGATGTTAAATGCTCGGCAGATATCCTGTTGCACTTGAGGGGTCGCCGTCGCCGTTAGCGCCAACATTCGCTCAGCACCACAACGCTGGGCAAACGCTGGCAGCTTTAAATAGTCGGGACGAAAATTGTGCCCCCACTCCGAGATACAGTGCGCTTCATCCACCGCAAACAGTGAGATCGGCAACCGTTCAATGGTTTGGCGAAAGCGCTCATTATTGAAACGCTCCGGTGCCACATACAGCAGCTTGAGTTGATTATCCCGCGCTTGATTAACAATTTCACGGTACTCATCAGCCGACAGGGTTGAATCCAGACGGGCAGCGGCAATTCCGCGTTTTTGCAGTGCATCAATCTGATCTTTCATCAGTGCAATCAAGGGAGAGACCACCAGCGTAAGACCCGGCAATAACAGCGCCGGTAACTGATAGCATAATGACTTGCCACCCCCGGTTGGGAAAATCGCGGTCGCAGAGTCACCCGCCAGCAGGTGCTTTATCACCTGTTCTTGTCCAGCATTGAACTGATCAAAACCAAAATGTTGTTGTAAGGCGGTATGAATATCGGACATAAGAACCTGTAAAAAACAGAATTATCAATAGTAACTGACGTTAACACCATGCTCAGCGGCATGAACTCATGAGGTGAAAATTCTCTGTAGGAAGATCACCGTCGAAAACCATGTTGTTAGTAGACGATAACGACGAGCGAATGGCAAGGGCGATACAGGGCAGTGCGGAGCATGATGAGACTCGGTGCACATTAACTAAAACGGTTGTAACTCAGCACAGTAGAAAATAAGCATGTAGCTGTTCAGATTACCTCTGAAATTCGCCAGTTCAAGGCAAAAAATGGTAAAGGACGAGCAATGTAGGCGTTATTTCGTGATCGTTCCTAAGTATGCATGGGTAAATGATCATTTTTTAACGCAGAAATGGTGGGTTTCAGGGGTGAGCTGAATAGTTACTTTTAATCAATAACACCGGTCACATCGCCCTGCCCTTGACGCAGCAGTGACGGTGTCTCTCCTTCAAGACCAATCACGGTGGTTGGCTCAAAACCACAAAAGCCACCATCTATCACCAGATCAAGCTGGTGTTCCAGGGTTTGTCGAATATCGTAGGGATCGGTCAATGGTAGTTCATCTTCCGGCAGTATTAGCGTTGAGCTCATTAATGGCTCACCTAGGTTTTCAATAATCGCTTGGGCAATATTGTTTGCCGGAATACGCAGACCAATTGTTTTTCGTTTGGGGTTTTGCAAGCGCCGGGGGACATCGCGGGTTGCAGGTAAGATAAAGGTAAACGGGCCTGGTGTTAATGTTTTCATCAACCGAAAGGCGCTGTTGTCTACCTTGGCGTAAGTGGAGATTTCGGTCAGATCACGACAGACAATCGTGAAGTTATGCTGTTTATCCACACGACGAATATCACGAATAATATCCTGGGCCGCTTTATCCCCCACGCAACATCCCAGTGCGTAACCTGAGTCAGTCGGGTATGCAATAACACCGCCGTGGCGAAGAATCTCTACTGCTTGGTTGATCAGGCGCTTTTGTGGATTGTCTGGATGAATTTGAAAAAATTGACTCATTAACTAAGGTACCGCTTAAATGTGTTAAGGAAAAAATCGGGTAACTGTTCAAGGGTGAGCTGAATCGTTACGAAGTTGTTCTCATTCCCAGTCATGCCATATGGGGGTGCAGCCATCGGGTAGTGGTGCCAGGCGTCCCAGCTCAACCCAGCGATTTTCAGGGCCGTGGTAGTCTGATCCAACAGAAGCCAGCAGACCAAGCTGCTTGGCCAGGTTCGCCATGGTATGGCTCTCCCCTTTGGAGTGACTGCCTGAAACCACCTCTAGGCCAACTCCGCCACACTCTATGAATTCGCCCAGCATTTTACGCCGTTTGGTGGCTGTCATCGAATAACGGGCCGGGTGAGCAACTACCGCTTGCCCGCCTGAGTCGGTAATCCACTTTAAACCCTCTTCAAAGTCTGCCCATTTACTTGAGACATAACCGGGTTTGCCACGCTTGAGATAACGGGTGAAGGCTTCTTGCATTCCTTTCACATGCCCTTGTTCCAATAAAAATCGGGCAAAGTGAGTCCGGCTCAGCAACTTGCCTTTTGCCAGTTCAGTGACACCCGCCAGCACGCCGGGAATATTGGCCCTCTTCTCTAGGCGAGCAGCAATCTCTTCCCCCCGTTGTTGACGGTACCGCTGTAATGCGTTCAATCCATCACGCAATGCTGGGTATTGCGGATCAATACCCAACGCCACGATATGCAGTGTTTGATTGTTCCAGCTAACGGAAAGCTCAAGGCCGTTAATCAAGCGGATTCCCTGTTGCTGTGCCTCAACCCTTGCCTCATCCAACCCGGCAACGGTGTCATGATCGGTTAATGCGATCACCTCAACGTTTTGATTGGCAGCATGTTGAATCAATGCTTTGGGGGACAGGGTACCGTCGGAGGCGGTCGAGTGACAGTGTAAGTCGTATGATGTTGGCATTCCGCTATTGTAACCTATCTGGTTAGCGGATAGAAAAATGAAGTGGCGTGCTCGATATTAACTTGATGGTGAAATACAAAATATTAGTCATACCCAAAATGGCGGAGAAATCCAGCCAAATTCGGTGTTTCCTCGGCTGGCTCCGCTAATCTTGCGAAACCAGCGTCATGATTCGTTGGGTCATTTTTTCAAGTGGCTGCTCTTCATCGGTGGCACCACGTTTTACCGCTTCACCTGGCATGCCCCAGACCACTGAGGTCTTTTCATCCTGGGCGATGCAGTAGGCACCACTGTCGTGAAGGCGTTTCATTCCGTCGGCTCCATCGGCTCCCATACCAGTGAGCATAATTGCAACCGCCTTTTTGCCTACATGTTTAGTCACTGAATCAAACAGTGCTTCAACTGAAGGACGATGACGGTTGATTTTATCATCCTGCCCCAGGCGACACACCAGACCATCACTGCCTTTATCGACTCTTAAGTGGCTGTTTCCGGGAGCAACATAGACATGGCCAGGAAGAATCTTCTGTCCATCTTCTGCTTCACACACGGTGACGGTGCAGCAGCCGTTCATGCGGCGGGCGAAGGGGCCACTGAACGCTTCGGGTATATGCTGGGCAACCAACACCGGGGGACAATCTGCCGGGAGACGAACTAACACCTCTTTGAGTGCTTCAGGCCCGCCAGTTGACGAGCCGATGACAATCAGGCGGTTGGTAAATTTAAAACTGCGCTTGCAGGTGACGGCAGTTGATGTTGACTCTTTCGAGGTGTTTTGATGGTGGCGCAAATTGGCGGTTGCGGCCAATTTTACTTTTTCAATTATGTCATCACTGAATGCGGTCAGGTTTTCACGCAGATCAATT
Organism: Gammaproteobacteria bacterium; assembly: GCA_022712945.1. Classification (GTDB taxonomy): domain Bacteria; phylum Pseudomonadota; class Gammaproteobacteria; order RBG-16-57-12; family RBG-16-57-12; genus JAFLJP01. The sequence continues at coordinate 9,411 of JAFLJP010000110.1, forward strand.
TTGGGTTTGGCGATGTAATCGACAGCACCCAATTCCAACGCTTCGAGGGTGACATTAGCCCCCTTTTCAGTGAGTGTTGAGATCATCAACACTGGCATCGGCCGCAAGCGCATCAAGTTGCGCAAGAAGGTGATGCCATCCATCTTCGGCATCTCGATATCCAGGGTAATTACATCGGGGTTGAGCGCTTTTATTTTCTCTCTGGCAATGAGTGGATCACCTGCGGTGCCGATCACTTCGATACCTGGCGCTGCGTTCAAAATTTCGCTCAGTATCTGCCGGACCAGTGCGGAGTCATCGACAATAAGAACTTTGATTTTATGGTTTGAATCCGACATATTAAAATAGCTCGATATCACCGCTTACGGGTTTATTCTTCAGCGAGTCTGAGTAGTCAACTTCACGCCTGATAATGGTATCATTATGTATAGACTGAAGACTTTTCATTTTTACTCGCCCCGTCAATGGGAAGTAGATCACTTTTCTCGGGTAAATATCACCCAGATTCTGGGCCTCAATATTAAGAGACTCTGTCTTTAGGTAATCGATGACAAATTTAATATTCCGCTCACCCACATTTGACATGTTTTTAACGATTTTGCCACCACCAAAAAGTTTTATCTCTAGGTTGCGTCGTTCACCACCATTTTTCAGAATCTCATTGATCAGGTATTCCATGGCAAAGTTACCATAGCGGTTGGCTTCACTCAACCAGCTCCCCTTGCGACTCTCTCCAGAGCTTGGCAGCATAAAGTGATTCATTCCACCAATACCAAACACTTTGTCACGAATACAGGCCGATACACAGGAGCCCAACACAGTTGCAACCAGCTCATCATTGGCCGTAACGTAACACTCACCTGGCAAAATTTTTGCGACATATTTATTGTGGTATTTATCCCAGTAACGGTTGATGGCATCAAAACCTGGCAGGGGATCAAGCGGGGGGTGTGTGGGTTCCCGAAACGTATCATTCATTAAGAAAGCTCTGAATAAGTCTGATTAGAATTAGGTAGATGCCTACACAGATGCAGGTAATTAGGGCAACGCAGGAGCAATTGCCGAGAGGAAGTTGTTCTCATTTGTTCCGAAATGCGCAGTAATAGTCGCTCTATTGGTGCAATTTTCAGGACAGATGAGGGCGATTTCGGCCAGTATAAAATGATCATGGCTTGTTCAGAGCTTCCTTAGTTTTTCTTCTGATAAATAGTTCCGCCTAACGAATCGAAGCGTTCACTGATTTTAAATAGCGTTTCGGAGTGGCCGATAAACAGATGCCCTTTGCTGATCAGTTTATCGGCGTAGTTATCAAATAACTTAATCTTGGTTGGTTTATCAAAATAGATAACAACATTACGGCAAAAAATCAAATCAAACGGCCCTTTCATCGGCCAGGGTTTGAGCAGGTTTAATGGTTTAAAGTTGATCAACTCCTGCAATTCCCGGCGCACTTTAACCATGCCGTTCTTTTCACCCTTCCCTTTCAAAAACCAGCATTTGATCAGATTTTCATCCAGACCATCAATGCGCTCTTTGGTGTAAACACCACTCGCTGCCTGTGCGATGACATTAGTATCAATGTCAGTAGCCAGAATTTTCACATCCCAACCGGGGTGGTCTTCAAAAAAGGCTTTCACTGTCATTGCCAGTGAGTAGGGTTCCTCGCCAGTGGAACAACCCGCCGACCAGATGCGAATTTTTCGTCTACTCTGATTATTTATCAATAACTGGGGCAATACGGTATCGCGAAGATATTCAAAATGATGGTTTTCACGGAAAAAAGCGGTCAAATTAGTTGTTATGGAGTTGATGAAATTGACTAGCTCCTCTTCATCCGATTCAATTAACTGGATATAGCTTGAGAAACTATCAATATTCAGGGCGCGCAGGCGTCGTGCCAAACGCCCATACATCATGTTGCGCTTGCCATCCGTGAGCACAATGCCGGTCTGTTCACCCACAATCCTTTTCAGTCGGTCAAAGTCTCGGCTCGTCAGTTCAAATTCACGCTCTTCCCGGTTAGAACTCTTCCCATTCATCATCATCATCCAGACTCATATTAACGTTACGCGTTGGTGCGTTTACCGGTTTGGCGGGTGCTTTTCTTATCGGTGGTGTCGGTGATGCTTTTGGAGTGGAGGTTACAACAGTCGTTTCTAGGGGAGCTGATGGCTCTTCTTCATCCTTGTCGAGAAGTTTAAAGACGCGAACCATCTGGTTCAGCGAGTGACACTGTTCATCCAGCGATTCACTGGCTGCTGCGGCTTCTTCCACCAACGCCGCGTTCTGCTGTGTCGCTTCATCCATATGCGTAACCGCTTTATTGACCTGTTCAATACCCTGTGACTGCTCCTGACTGGCTGCGGCAATTTCAGAAATAATGTCACTGACTTTTTTCACCATGGTGACAATCTCTTGTAGCGTATTGCCGGATTCATCAACCAGGTGGGTACCATCTTCAACCTTAGTGACACTGTCTTTAATTAATATTTTAATCTCTTTTGCAGCGGCCGCACTCCGTTGTGCGAGATTACGCACCTCTGAGGCGACGACGGCAAAGCCCCTTCCCTGCTCGCCGGCTCTCGCCGCTTCTACTGCCGCATTCAAGGCCAACAGGTTGGTCTGGAAGGCAATTTCGTCAATAACACCGATGATGTCGGCAATTTTTTTGCTGCTGTTGTTTATCTCTGCCATGGCATCAATCGCATGGTTGACAACCTCACCACCTTTTTCCGCCTGTTGTCGGGTGGTTGCTGCCAGCATATTGGCTTCACGTGCATTATCGGCATTCTGTTTGACCGTACTGGTCAGCTCTTCCATCGATGAAGCGGTCTCTTGCAGCGAGGCGGCCTGCTCTTCGGTGCGTTGACTCAGGTCGGTATTACCCTGGGCGATTTCAGATGATGCGTTTGAGATACTCTTCGATGCCCGGCGAATATCTGAGACGGTTGTCTGCAGCGTCAGAATCGAACTGTTGATCGCCTCTTTAAGCACACCGTATTCACCGTTGTATTCACCCTCCATCAATTGGGTCAGGTCATTTTCTGACATGCTGTGAACAACATGCATGGTTTCACGCAGCGGTGTGATGACGGCAGTCAGCAGTTTGTTGATTCCGTCGCCCACATCACGCATAAAGCCCTGGTATTCCGCGGTATCAATGCGTTCATCAACCACACCGTTAATCGCATTATTGATCAACTTTTCAATCTGACGTTGAGCATCCATCTCTTCTGTGATGTCGACCCACTCCAACGCACAGCCGATCTGCTCACCCTGAGGGTCGATAATGGAACTCAGTGTTAATGTAAACTCCAGCTTTCCCACTTTTATATTATTGGTGTATGGCATGCTCTCGGGATTGACAATCAACATCCGCTGGTGAGCCGGGTTTTTATGGAATTGATCAAAGTTCATTCCCACCAGTTTATTTGCATCAAAGCCGGAGAAGAACTGCTGTAAGGCCGTTTGGTGGCGGGCTAACAGCTTAGTCACTGCCGGGTTGGCATAGGTGATATCGCCGTTCATATCGCACATCATCATCGCGGTGGTTGAACCTTCAATTGCCGAGGTGAGACGAGCAACATCAATCTCTTTGGCGCGAAGTTCGGTCACATCTTCCCACTCCAGTGTGCAACCCACGTATTCACCATTCAGGTCGAGTATCGCATTGACCAGAATATGAAAAATGAGTGGGCCGACGTGAATATCACTGTTGTAGGGAAAATTTGCAGGGTCATTCAGAATCCGGCGCTGGTAGGATGGCTCCTTGTGGAAATCATCAATGCAGACACCCACCAGATTTGTAAAGTCGATGCGGGGGTAGAGAGCACTCAAATCCGAAGCATATTTGGAGATCAGTTTTACCGTTGAGTCGTTGACGTAGGTAATGACTAAATCCCGGTCAATCATCATCATCGCTGTCTGGGCGTGATCGATGGCCCGCTGCAAACGCCGGGCTTGCTCCTCTTCGATTCGCTGTTGGGTCACATCATGCCACTGCACCACGTACCCCATCTTGTCACCCTGTTCGTTATAAAGCGGGCGTGTCTCATGTTGGAATAGAAAGGGCCCTGGGGTAATAAAGCCTTTACGTGTTGAGTCAGGCCCCAGTCCGGCCAACAGTGCTTTAATGGCTGCGGGATCTTTGTGGTAGCGGTGAATGCTGCCGCCGACAACCTCTGTCGCTTTAAAACCGGGTAGATATTTATCCAGTTCGGATTCAAGATTGGTCAAGGTATCACGAGCCATTTTATTAACAAAAACAATGTCTTCATTGATATCCGCGATCATGATATTCACCGGTGAATGTTCAAGGATGTTACTCGTTATCCCCACATGCGTCATTAAGTTGTCATTTTTGCTAACCATTTCTCCCTTCCCCTCTTGATTGGCATCAACCTTTGTTCGACGTCGGGTTGTTGCTGTTTTTTTGCGCCTTGTGACACGGCGTTTTGGTTTGCTGTCTACCGCCGTTTTATCTGGCTCTAGCAGCGTCTCTTTTTGATCCTGAGCGGCATCGTCTGCCACACTCTCTTGTAACGCGTCAAAATCATCATCCTGCATCCAGGAGAGCGGATCGAATCCCAACTTGCTTGTTTTTTTTGTCGCCATTAAAGGGTTCTCCTCAGCAGCAGGTCATCGGCTAAAGCGCGATAATCTTCGGCCCCCCGACTGCTGGCACTGTATTCAAAGATGGTCTTTCCAAAGCTTGGACTCTCTGCCAGCGCGACACATTCATGAATTGATGTGGCTAATAGCTGCCCTGAAAAATACTCCTGAAGCTTTTGTAAAACTTCTTTTGATAGCCTGCGGCGACTGTGGTAGCGAGTCATCACAAAATGCTTGGTAAATTTACGCTTTAACGCCTCTTCCAGGCGGATAAAAATGGATAACATTCTCGAAACACCGTGCAGTGCCAGATAATCACTTGAAACGGGAATGATGACCTCTTTTGCGGCAAATAATGCATTGATACTCAGTACCCCGGATGACGGTGGGCAGTCGATTAAAACAAAATCATAATCAATTTCATCCGATTTTAATGCATCGTTCAAACGCCAGCCCAAGCGGCTCTGTTTGTCATGTTTGAGTGACTCCACCTCTGCCAGTGATTTTCCAGCTGAAATCAGGTCAATCCTTTTTCGTACCGTCACCCGCATCGCAGAAATGGGCGCTGCATCCAAAAACACTCTATCGATACTTTTATTACTCTCCCGAGAACCAAATCCCAAACCGAGTTGGGCCTGGGGATCGAGATCAATGACCAGCAGCCGCTTGCCCTGTCTGGCTAGTGCATCGGCCAAGTTGAGTGTGGTGGTTGTTTTGCCTACGCCACCTTTTTGGTTCATTACGGCAATCACCCGCATAGCCGTTTATCTCTCGTTGGCTGCACTATCCAACACATTCAATTCACGTGAATTGAGCAGTTTGTCGATATTCAGAATAATCACCATTTTTTCATCAATAGTCGCTAGCCCTTTTACAAATTCGGCATTCACATCATCTCCAAATTCGGGGGCTGATTTTAATTCATCAGCACTGATGCTGTAGACATCGGATACCCCATCAACAACGATTCCCATGGTGCGGTGCTTGTTTTCAGATTCCACTTTCAGTACCACCACCACGGTGGTCGGGCCGTATTCCAGCTTTTCTAAATTGAATCGCATGCGTAGATCGATGATCGGTACAATGGTGCCCCGCAGATTAATAACACCCTGAACATAGTCGGGTGTATTGGGAATGCGAGTGGCACTGTCCCACCCTTTGATCTCCTGTACTCGAAGAATATCAACACCGTACTCTTCACCAGCCAGCATGAATGTTAAGTACTGTTCATGGCCACTTCCATTGGCGATGATGCTGTCACTATCGAGTCGTTGTGCTGTGTCCATAAAGTGCTCCTCAGGCAACTGCGCCATCGCTAGAATCTCTTTGCAGGGTATTGGAGAGGTCAATCAACCCCCCAATATCCATAATCAATGCGACAGTACCATCGCCCAATATTGTAGCGCCGGAGACGCCATCCACCTGTTTAAAGTTTGACTCCAGGCTCTTAATCACAACCTGTTGTTGGCCCAGCAGGTCATCAACAAACAGGCCGACCTTCTGGCCATCACCCTCCACCACAACCAACAACCCTTTTTCAAGATCGACACTGTCAGGCTTTGCTCCAAACAGGCTGTAGAGTCGAATAATCGAGATGTAGTCATCACGCAGACGATAGACTTCAGAGCAGCCAGCCAAGCGGTTAACCGATTTTTTGTCTATCTGCAGTGATTCAACAATGGAGATGAGCGGAATGATATAAACCTCTTCACCAACCCGCACCAGCTGACCATCAAGAATCGCCAATGTCAGTGGCAGGCGAATACTGAAGGTACTGCCCTTGCCTTCCTGTGAGGTGATTTCAATAGCGCCACCCAGTGCTTTAATATTCTTTTTCACCACATCCATGCCCACACCACGGCCAGAAACATCACTGACCACATCGGCGGTGGAGAAGCCTGCTGCGAAGATAAGATCAAATACCTGTGCATCATCTGAAATATCGTCAGGTGAGTTGATAATGCCACTCTGCACCGCTTTATCGAGAACACGTTGCTTATTGATGCCGGCACCATCATCTGAAATTTCAATAATGATATTGCCACCTTTGTGGTAGGCGTTTAATAGCAGGGTTCCCACCGGGTCTTTGCCCGCTGCAATGCGCTCTTCCGGGCTTTCGATGCCGTGATCGAGGGCATTTCGCACCAGATGTACCAGCGGGTCACCTATTTTTTCCATCACGGTTTTATCAAGTTCAGTCTGTTCACCTGACATTTTCAGGTCGACTTTTTTGCCCATTTTCTGGGTGAGATCGTGCACCAGCCGGGGGAAACGATTAAATGAGAAGCTGATGGGTAACATGCGAATACGCAGTACATTCTCTTGCATTTCACGGGTGTTTCGTTCTAGCTGGGCAAGGCCATTGCGCAATTTTTCGATCTTGCCCATGTCGAACTCTTCGCCCAACTGGCTCAGCATTGACTGAGTAATCACCAGCTCACCAACCAGATTAATCAGTGCATCAACCTTATCGGTACCGACTCGAATCGAGGTCGCTTCAGTTGAGGTTGAACGTTTTTTGGCTACTTTTTTGGTGGCAGCTGGGGCTGCTTTCTTTTCTGGGGTTGCTTTAACATCGGTATTAACTGGCTGTGGTTCCGGCTCGACAACGACCTCGTCTTCTGCCGTATCACCTGCTGGTGCTAAAGCGGTTATCTCCAGCTCACACTCATCATCAACCCAGGAGAAAATCTCCTCTACTTGGTCTTTTGCCACATCAGCGGTAAGCCGGATTTCCCAGCTTAAATAGGCATCTTCAGCGAGAAGATTTTCAAAACCCGGTAATACCTTTGTATCAACATCAACCGCCAGCGAGCCTAAACCTTCCAGTTCACGAAACATCAACACCGGATCATTTCCAGTGCGTAGCATATCCGGGTGTGGAGCAAATTTGATTAACCAGCCACTGGTGGTTGTCGGGTTCTTTTCGCTAGCGGCTGTGGAACCCGCCGCCGCTGGGCTCTCTGTATTGCTCTCTTTATCACCATTGAGCATGATCTCCAGCTTCTCTTGCACAGAAGCGACTTGCTCTTCGTCATAGGTGGCACCCTCATCCTGAAGTGCATTGATCATCTCTCGCAAGCAGTCGACAGATGCCAGTAGCAGCTCGATGGCCGGTGCCGTGACATCCCGCTCACCGGCACGTGTTTGGTCCAGCAGTGTTTCCAATACGTGGGTAAACGATGCAATATCATTGAAGCCAAAGGTTCCGCTGCCCCCTTTTATGGAGTGTGCGGCTCTAAAGATGGTGTTGATCGCTTCCAGGTCTGCCTCACCCACATCAAGGTTCAGCAGTGTGGACTCCATAATATCGAGCCCTTCAAGGCTCTCCTCTATGAAGGTCTGTTTGAATTGAGAGAGATCAATACTCATGGCTATTTCAACCTAATACGCGTTTAATCGTCGAGAGCAACTGCTCTGGGTTGAAGGGTTTAACCAACCAGCCCGTTGCACCTGCCGCCTTTCCCTGGACTTTTTTGTCGCCCCCCGCCTCTGTGGTCAAAATGAGGATGGGGGTAAATTTAAAGTTCGCCAGTCCCCGTAGCTCTTTTGTCAGCGTTAAACCGTCCATATTTGGCATATTGACATCGGTGATTACCAGGTTAAATGACTGCTTCTTTGCAATATCCAGCGCATTTTTCCCATCAACAGCTTCAGTCACTTCATGGCCAGCGCTCTTTAGGGTAAAAGCAACCATCTGGCGCATAGAGGCTGAATCATCAACTGCGAGTATCTTTGCCATTTTTTAAATTCCTCATAAAGCTCAGCTTTTCAGCCAACATAAAATAATCACGATTTGTTCAGAGGTTCCGAAAGTCCCAGTGATTTGTCCAACCCCACTAAATTGGCCGAACGAAGCAGGTGTTCTGATGGATCTATCCAGCGAAAACCAAAACCTGAACTCTCTATTTTTTGATAAAAAGAGAGCAGCAGCTGTAGGCCAGCAATATCGATACGCTCTATTTTGCTGGCATCAAACTCAATGGCCTTTTTTTCATTAATGACCATCTCTAGCTCGGTATAAAATTCGCTTACCCGCGAAATATCCAGAGTATCGCCACAATTGACCGTTATCGCTTCAGCTTCACTCACTTGTCAGCCCTCATTTGGCAGGTTGTTTCGGAGAGTGGCGATCCGCTCCGAATCACCTCCTCTCTTATCGTTTTAAAAGGAAATAGCTTTAGCCCCATTCATATATATATATCCACACCGGTTTGAGCATTGACTGTCATAACACTCTGAAGCGCGGCATCATCGTGGTGGTCGGAAGAGTCATCCTGTTGATGGGAAGAATCTGCCAATAATGGTTGTGACTTGTCATCTTGATGTTCAGATTGATCAGAAACACTGGTGTCGTTCAGTGCAATTCCCTGCTCTGCCAACATCTCCCTCAGCCGGGGTAGCGCACTCTCCAAAGCCTCTTTGGCTTGTGATGTCAGCACGTTAAATGTCACATTGGCCTGGTCATCAACCAGTGATAATTTTATTTCAATGGAGCCAAGGCTGGCAGGATTTAATTTAATGGACGCCTCTTTGATTTGAGCATTCATCATCCAGACAACTTTTTCAGATACCGCTGTCCCCCAGCGAGGGTGTTGTAGAGGCAAATTGACGGCGCTAGTAACCGTTGCCTGACCACTCGTTGAAGGTGCTGTGAGCGAAACAAGCCCATTGAGTGCATCGCTGTCCGAGTCACTTAACGCGGTAACGCTATTCAACTGTTCACTCAACAACGCTCGCTGGCGAACATCAAGCGGTTGCCGCTCTACCGCCAACTCCTGGCGCATAGTGAAGAGGGTAGCCATCAATCGATCGTGTTGCTGTGATTTACTTCCCTGGCCCGTATCAAGCAGCATCAGAGATGATCTCTCGTCGTCAATATGCACACTCTCCCCAACCTGAACGCCATTTCCACTGCTGGAATTTTGCAGCATTTGCGCTCTGTATTGCGTTGCGCTCACCGCTGTTGAGTGACCGTTCAGTTGTACATTGAGTGGTAGCCCACGCTTGTTATCAACTGAGATCTCCCCTTCCTCTTCGGCTGTGGTAAGCGCATGCTCTGCTTTGGTGTTTATTGGTGAGCCATCGCCACTTACCAGTCGGCCATTAATCACGGTGATATTTTTCAATATTACGTTGGAGACGACAGGGTGTCCCTCGGCGGTCAGCTCTCTTTTTAGTGATGCCGCCATCTCTGGGAGTTGTGCCATCACCTCATCAAACTGCTCGGGAGACAGGTTGTTGAGGGTATTTAACAGCGACTCTGGCAATGGGGCTGGTGATGGAGGCAACTCATTGCCCCCCGGCATAACCGATTGCCGCTCCTCCGCACTCTCTTCGCTACTGTGATCAGCCAATGGCAGCTCTGCGGAGCTGGTTGTTGCCTCTTCAGAGACTCCTCCCTCTGCTGTTGCGAACAGCTGTTTCAAATCAGCAACCAACTGTCTGAGCGCCTCATTACTCAGCTCACTCTGAGGGGGATGCAAGGTGGCTGGAGTCTCCGCCAACTCAGGAGAGTCAGTGGTAATCAGGTCATTTTTCAGGATTTGTGCAAACAACGCCTGCTGATCACCCCCCTGTTGAGAAGTGGATAAACCACTAACCGGGGATGTATTAATCACTAAAGCATGCTGTGCTAGCATAACGATTTCAGCTCACATAATGTCATATGCAATATGATTCATTATTCATGCCACTTTTTGTGGGTATATAGCGGTGAAGTGCAGTCAAAATGCCGACTCCTCAGTCGAGGAGGGGAAGCTTTGGGTCTAGGAGCTTGTCCGAGAATAGATAGGTCTACTACGAAAGCGTGTTTTTTGCTCATTTTTTCGCCGATTCTCGTTAAAGGGAACAACCATTGCCCGCGAGCTGTGCCTTGATGCGAAATGCCACCGGGTCGCTGACCCGTCAATATAAGATGGTTGATGTGCCAGCTTGTGAGTATTCATCGTTCTCTTTTTGCTCGCGCTTGTTATCCTGCAACTGCTCATTGGTGAGGTGCTGCTCAACCACTTTATCAATCGCTTGGGTTCTGGTTCGTTTACTGAACCACTCGCGGCGTTTGGCCTCAAGATCCAGTTTGATTGAACCAATTACCCTGTTCTGCTCCTCTATTCCGCTATCAAGCTGGGAGATAAAAGCACGGTAACGCTGCATCTGCTGGACACTAATACCCACCTCTGCTCGCTGCTGAAATTGCGCTAGGTATTCAGATCGGTACTCGACCAACTGCCCCAGGTGACCTTTTTGCTCTTCCAACCGCTGCTGATATTGCCCATAGCTCTGCATCGCCTTGTGTTCTTCAGACTCTGCAATTTTTACAACAGAAGCTAGACGTACCGATTTTTTCATTGTTGTGATCACCTTGATCCATAACAAAAGAGGTTACAGAGAGTAAGAGGCAAATTTTGCGCCATGAAGGAAACTTTGAATAATCCAGCCTAAAACATTATCCCTCTTTACTGCATCGTTCGTCCGGTAAAAAACATTAGAAAAAACCCCGTAAACCTGTGTACCATCGACCCCATGGCAAAGTTGATACTTTTTAACAAACCTTACGGTGTTTTGAGTCAATTCTCCGATAGCGCACACGGCATCGCCCTATCCACTTACATCCGTATAGGCAACGTTTACCCTGCCGGGCGATTGGATAAGGATAGCGAGGGGTTATTACTGCTAACCGACTGTGGCGCACTGCAACACGAAATTGCCCATCCAAAGAAAAAAATGGAGAAAATCTACTGGGTGCAGGTTGAAGGAACACCTGAGCCGGAGATGCTGAACACCCTGAGGCAAGGTGTCGCCCTTAACGACGGCATTACTTTGCCAGCTAAAGTCCGACGCATTAAAGCCCCCTCGCTCTGGCCCCGTCATCCGCCCATTCGTGAGCGCAAAAATATCCCGACCCACTGGCTGGAGATCAAAATCCGTGAAGGGCGTAATCGCCAGATACGGCGAATGACTGCCGCTGTCGGTTTACCGACACTGCGTCTGGTGCGTTACGCCATTGGCCAGTGGAATTTGAAAAATATCGAACCAGAACACTACCAATTGATTGAAGTGGATACCCCCGCGCCTACTCCCCGAAAAAAGCACCCTCGGCACAAAAATAATTTCTCTAAAAAACAGTAACGACCTCTACACTATTGAGAGATTTGCACGAAAAATATGAATCGTGCAAAGCGCTCATATTGTTTTACAATAGCGGCCATTCTCCACCTCAGGAATGAACATGAGCGAACAGAGCAACAGAGAAACGCGTGTCATTATCGGCCTCTCCGGCGGTGTCGACTCCACTGTCAGTGCCCTGCTGCTACAAGAGCAGGGCTACAGTGTGCAGGGGTTGTTTATGAAAAACTGGGATGATGAAGATGAGGGAGATTACTGTGACTCTGAACGTGATTTCATCGATGTCAAAAAGATCTGCCAACAGCTTGATATTCCCCTCTACCCACGCAACTTTGTAACAGAGTATTGGGATAACGTGTTCAGCTATTTTCTGGATGAGTATCGCGCTGGACGTACCCCCAACCCGGACGTGATGTGCAACAAAGAGATCAAATTCAAAGTCTTCCTGCAACATGCACTGGAACTGGGTGCCGACTATATCGCCACCGGGCACTACGCCGGCATTGAAAAACGAGATGGCTATTTTCACCTGATGAAAGCATTTGACAAAAACAAAGACCAGACCTATTTTCTCTACACTCTGGGGCAAGAGGCACTGTCACGTACCCTGTTCCCACTCAACCATATCGATAAACCTGAGGTTCGCCGGATTGCCGAGAAACACAACTTCGTCAATGCGAATAAAAAAGACAGCACCGGTATCTGCTTCATTGGTGAGCGCAATTTCCGCGAATTTCTCAGCCGCTACCTGCCAGCCCAACCGGGCCCGATGATCACTCCCGAAGGCACGCCAATGGGTGAGCATCAGGGATTGATGTATTACACTCTGGGCCAACGGCAGGGCCTCGGCATCGGCGGCAGTAACGACAGCAGCGGTGAACCGTGGTTTGTGGTCGGCAAAGAGCTGAAAAACAACACTCTTGTGGTGGCCCAGGGGCATGATCATCCTTGGCTCTTCAGCCAGCAACTAAAAGCGAGCCAACTACACTGGACCAGCGGCGTCACACCATCCATCCCGTTGCACTGCCAGGCAAAAACACGCTATCGCCAGGCAGATCAGGCATGTTGTATCACCGCCATTGATGGTGAGCAGATTACCGTTGAATTTGATCAATCACAACGTGCCGTCACGCCGGGGCAATCCGTTGTCTTTTATCAAGGAGAGGAGTGCCTGGGTGGTGGTATTATTGAGAGTAGCAACACCCCCTCTCGCAACAATCCATCAAGTGAGATGTTATGAGCCAACACACTATAGAAGAGCGGGTTATCGCCCTTGCAGCACTTTATCAGGCCACCACGCTGGTGCAGAAAATTGCCCGCCACGGTCAGATTGAAAGTGAACCCTTTAAATGCTCAATTGAGAGCATACTGGCCACCGATGCTGAGAGTACGGCAGCCATATATGGCGGATTGGAGGGAGTTGAATACGGCCTGAAAGCCGTCAGCCAACAAATCTCAAATAAAAGCCCACTGGATATGGAAGTGACCCGCTATGTTCTCAGCTTGATGAGCCTTGAACGCAAATTAAACAAACAACCCCAAATACAACAACATCTGGCACAGGGGATCGAAAATGCCATTGCCCAAGCGGAGCACTTTTCATCAACCCATGAAAATGTGATTGCCAATTTAGGCGGACTCTACTCCGACACCATCAGTACCATTCGACCCAAAATCATGATTGATGGTGAACACGGCCACCTGAACAACCCGGATAATGCAAACAAAGTACGCGCCCTGCTGCTGGCGGGTATGCGTGCGGTTATCCTGTGGCGACAATGTGGCGGGAATCGTTTGCAGTTATTGTTTCAGCGTAAAAAATTGCTGAGCACGGCCCAAGCGCTATTAAATAATATGAACGAATAGATGATGACGGGGAGACTATACTGAAATCGGTGTAACCACCTATCATTAAACTCAGTAATGGAAAATGCAATGAAACCTATAGACCAACAGGCCAGCGGCTAAAAAAGGATTCAAAAATGGCAACACCCATGCACAGCGCACAAGCATTGATTGAGAAAATTCAATCGCTTCCCACTGATCGGATAGCCGAAGTGGAAGATTTCGTGGATTTTTTAAAACAACGGGTAAAACACAAGAAAACTAACGCTAATAAATAATCACTGGATTTCCCCGTGATGAGCGTTGGCACATGGCCAAGCGATTTAAGCCTGAGCAGAGAAGATGTGTATGGCGACAATGGACGATAACCCTTTTATTCATTGAGACCAATATTCTTGTTTATGCCAATGTCATTGAAACGCCTTTTCACGAACAAGCATTGGCAGCTATCAACACCGCGCACGAAGCAGGACGGACAATCTGGATCAGTCGTCAAGTTATCCGAGAGTATCTGGTTACGCTAACTCGTCCGCAGGTTTTTGAAAATTTACCAAGGGCAACAGTGCTTGAGCAGGTCAATCAGTTTATCGAACAGTTTCAGGTGGCCAACGATACCACCACCGTTTCAGAGCAACTCGTTAAACTGATGAGTGACTTCAAAATCGGCGGCAAGCAGGTTCATGATGCCAATATCGTAGCGACTATGCTTGCTTGTGATATTCCCTGTTTGCTGACCTGCAACATCAAGGACTTTCAGCGGTTTGGAAAGATTATTAGGATTGAGAGAGTTTAAACATTCCAACAACAAAACTCCGCATTTACGTGGTTTTTGTGCAGAGCACGACCCCCGCTACATTTATATTCTTCCCAGCGATAATCAACTTAACCACCGGCTTCCGCTGGTGGTTAAGTTGACTCTGCTTTACATCACAAGCTTCTACCCGAGAACCAGAGCCGTAATTTCATGCCACTTGCAATAACAATACAGCTAGAATAACCTCCTAAATATTGCAGATAACACTCGAAGATGAAGGAACATCATGCCCAACGGATCACCCCCAAAACAGATCTTAGCCCATCGCCCGCTGGTGATTAACCTGCGAAATTTCAAGTTCCGTCATGGCGATATCCATGAAAAAAGCAGCCCTGATGGGTCATTTGTCGGGCGGGAACATATCAATAATAAAATTGTTTCCATACTGGAAAGCACGAAAGACGGTCGAGGGAGCTATCTTATAGCAGGCTATCGAGGCGTGGGAAAAACGGCTGTTTTTAAGCGAGCCTATGATGAATATAAGAAAGGTAATAGGAATAGTACCCCCCCCCAAAAAAAACCAATATTGTTAGAGATCAACCTAGGAAATCGAGAACAATTAGATCCTAAAAATATCTATTACGCGATTGCCAATATACTAAAAAGCCAATTGGATGATGTCACTTTTAGGGGGAATATTTTTCAATACCTACCCATTGCTACCCTGATGACATTTTCATTTTTAGGCCTGTTTTTTGGTCAAGCCCTATTTGACGTCTCCTCCCTATTGTTTACCCTAGTAATACTATTGTTACTTATGGTTTGTTTTTTATATTGGGAAGCGCGTCACCCGATAGCCAAGTTAAATAAACTAATTGAACGAATGGAGAATGAGGTAAGCCATAGCCAATCAATGGGCGTAAAAAATGCCGGTGGAGGTGCCTTAATAGGGAAAAAAACAAAATCCTATCCCTGCCACTCCATCGAGTTAGAGCATAAAATAATCGATATTTTAAACAAGTTAAGGAGAAAAAATTACGATATTGTTTTTGTTTTCGACGAATTGGACAAACTCTCTGAAAAAGGGCTGGAAAACAGTGAAGATAGCCAGGAGATCGTTGATGGCCTGCTGCGCTCAATAAAGAACTTCATCACCGGAACAAAGGCACGTTTTTTCTTTATTTCCGGGCGGGAAACTATTGATAGTTACTACTCGGAAAGAGGCAGTGCCAATTCACTTTATGAAAGCCTGTTCGACCAGGTTATTGAGATACCCAGCCTGCTCACAGATAATGATGGTGAATATGAAGGCCCCTCTCCCATTGCCAGCCAGACTGAGCGCTATGTTTGTGCAAGGTTGGGGCTCAAAGAAAAGGCCCCCTATTCATCCCTCAATAAATTTCATGTGGCGCTGTTAAATTCAGCGAAAGATGAAAAAGGTAAGAAAAATACCCACCTGACCATACAGGTTCTACGTCATTTCATCTATTATCTGACCTTCCACTCCTGGGGCAACCCCAAGCGCCTTGCGGCAATCTTTGAAAGCTTTTTAGTACCAGAAGAGGGTAGAGATAGCGAACATGAAATATTAATGAATGCTCCTGCAATCAGAAAACACACAGGCTACTCACTACAATTTAATTTTGATCAACAACGCTCGCTGGCACTAACCGCCAGCATATTCACCCTGTTCCAGCACCAGCTTAGCCGTGAGGTTGCGGTGATTGGGGACAAGCCCACGGTTACCGCACTCTCATCATTGCAATTTATCCTTAAACTGCATCAATTTGCCTTTACCCGGGAGTCACTGCACCGTATGTCGGAGGCAATCAATCTCTACCGCACGCCAGAGCTAAATGTCATTGTCGATGATCTGCTTACCCAGGTATTTAAACCCTACATTCGACGTGTACGCAATGGTGCTTACCGCTATCGATTTCATAGCTGTTTTGAACAAGAAATTCGTTATATCACCCATGTGAGTGATTTAGAGTCGGCCTCCTATAACTTCTCACTGGATGCCATGGGACCGGTAAAAAAGCACTTTCAATCCGATATCGATAATCGCCGGGTTTGTGACGATGTACGTGCCCGGGCTTATATCACCCTGGGCGATATGAATGCGATTGAACAGGCCTATAACAGCTCAGCACAATGCTATTTATCAGGCATCAGCCTGTTAACCGCGATGATAAACAAACAAACAGACGAAAACACCGTAGTAAAAGATCATATTGACCTGAATATGACCTATATAGACACCTTGCTTAAATACGGCGACCTTGAAGAGCATCGACAAAATTACAACAAAGCCGCCGCCGCTTATGCTCAGGCCAATAGCTACATTGATAGCCTTCTAAAAGATAATGAAGGCGATAAAGAAGAAACGGCAATCTACTCTGGAGACTCGAAGTGGGATGTCTACAAACAAGCCTACTGGGCAGATCTTTTTTTATCGCTAAAACGCAGCCTGCCTGACAATCTTAACGACCTTGAAATCAGTCTCTCTCAATCTGATCTTTTTGATGATGAAGATCCCAGGGTAAAATACCGCCTCGCCACCTTTGCCTTTTACCTGGGGACAACAAGCCTTGGTGTTGCATCTAAAAACTATCTTGACACTATTAAATTTGCAAAGGGAAAGTGGGATGGTCAGCATGCTGAAATTCCTAACGAGCGTCGTGATTACCTCATTGCCTCTGCATTATCCGGGCTTGCAGAGGCACGACTGACCCATGATGCATATCAGCTGCGTATAGATATAAACAAAGCCCACGACGATGAAATCAGCAAGCGTAGTTGGTTTGAAAATCAACTGAGCAGCAAGCTAACCAATGACTATCAGCCAGAACCATCAACTGGCTATGTCTCGTTATTTTCACTGTCATTCACACATCAAAATCTATTCATAAATCTCTCGAAGGAGAGTGGGGTTGAGTGCTTAGGCATTAACAATCCATTTACCCACCTCCAGATTGCGGCCGTTATTTTTGAAAAAAGCAACCTCTATGTCAGTGCGGTGATTACCCATTTCAAAATTATCACCTACCTGCTCTCTATTTTGGAGGCGCTACCTCTTTCTGGGGGCGGAGAGAAATCACATATAGAGAGAACATTTACAACCATTAATGAATCAGCAAAAAAGGCTTACGAACTAATCAACATGGCAAGACAGATTGACTCATCACAAAGCACTAAAACGCTGGTTTTTCGTGACTATAAAACAGATGATATGAACTCCATTGATGGTGCCGGTTTTTCACAGCTTTTTGATCTGTTGCTAGGAACAAAAATAGATGCCCCAGATAAACTGGATTACTCGGCCTTCTGGCAACATTCAATTTGGTCACAAAAACTAGCCGCATTACTCTATTGGAAAGAGTTTTTATGGGTACAGTACACCGATACTTCCAGTCACCTACTACCAAGCTCTTTTTTAACGCTGAACTTTGAACCAAGTAAAAACCCATCACTATCAATTCGCTCAACTATTCTTATGCGCTGGATATTTTCCCGTGCGTTGTTAAGAAGTGCATTAGGTGTTGGAAAAAGTGCGTTTAAATCAAGTGAATTACTCCAGCTTTTTCCATCAACAGATGGCGAAATAAATGATAGTTGGCAATCAGCTTACCTTGTTGCCAGAAACCTCCATTTCTCCATTTTAGATATCCGTCTTATTTCACGTAAAAATTTAGAACTAATTCACCCCTCCCTCCCCCACTTCTACTATGTTCAGTGGAATTTGCTCTCTAATATCGTTCTCGCTATTTTAGAGCAACGAATTTCAGAGCAACGAAGGGCCGCTTTAAAGCAACTAAATATCACTTTGGGGCAACGAATAGAAGCTTTAAAACAACAAAATTTTACATACATTTTACCACCAGAGTATTTACATGAAAGAGCATCATTACGCTCCATCAGCCTTTTCATACAGAAACAATTTGTTGCCATTGACTCCGATTGCGGTGGCAGAGAGAAGATCCCGCCGTCACACTTCGATTATGAAACAACCTATACCAAGCTCTGCGGCAACCTCAAAGAGGCCATGAATTTTCACGACAATACCAGCCGCACGCGCACCAGCACCCTGCAACAGAAGTATTACTGCCACGACGATCATAACGATGCTGATTTCCGTACCGATTGGACTCATGCCCACATGTTTTCCCCTGCGTCTGTCTATTTATACGAAGAGGTACAGCAGCGGCATAAGGAGATTAAGTCTTATTTTGAATAACGATAGAATCTTTAGTGAAAGCCCGTTAATGGCATCAAAACAGCCCACTAAAGGAGAGAAAAATTAATATTTTTTAACTATTTTAGTTCAACAAGAGACTAAACGTGACGCTGGCGCACCGCTTCAAATAGACAGACACCAGTTGCCACAGAGACATTGAGGCTAGAAACTGAGCCTTGCATGGGAATATTAACCAGTAGATCGCAGTGTTCACGGGTTAACCGGCGCATGCCCTTCCCTTCACTGCCCATTACCAATCCTAAAGGGCCTTTCAGGTCGGCCTGGTGTAACCCGCACTTGGCTTCACCGGCAGCACCAACCAACCAGATACCACGCTCTTTCAACATTCGTAGTGCGCGTGCCAGGTTGGTCACCTGGAAGAAAGGGATGTGCTCCGCCGCACCACACGCTACTTTTCGCACCGTGGCATTAAGCCCTGCGGCCTTATCTTTGGGGGCAATCACCGCATGAACACCGGCTGCGTCTGCGCTTCGCAGGCAGGCACCCAGGTTATGTGGGTCGGTAATACCATCGAGAATCAGCAGCAGTGGTGGCGTTTCAAGCGCATCTAATAGGTAGGGAAGATCTTTTTCATGATAGCTTGGGCTCTGCTTGCACAGCGCCACGACACCCTGATGGCGTGAACCGGCGCTGCGTTGGTCTAACACCTCGCGTGTCACCCGATGAACCGCTATTCCACTGTTTTCGGCAAGTGCTACAACCTCGGCTAACCGGGCATCACTGCGCTGACTAGCCACCTGCAACTCAATAACCAGTTTGCTATTGTATTGCAGAAGGGAGTGGACGGCATGCAGTCCAAATATGACTTGGTCAGCCGACATCCGTTATTAATCCTGAGACGTTGCCTTTTTCGGCTTGGGTTTGCGTTTACGCTTTGGTCGACTTTTTTCCGCTGGCTTTTCACTTTGTTCAACGGCAGCCTCAACTTTGGGTGCATCCGGCTTATCCCCCTGACTTGCGGCTGTTTTGTGACGGGGTTTACGCGACTTGCGCGGACGTTTTGGTTTTGCTGGTGGTGCATCGGCCAGCGCATTTTTATCCGCTTCTGAGGGCACCAGTTCAAAGTCAACTTTACGTTCGTCCAGATCAACCCGTGTTACCCGCACACGAACAGAGTCGGCTAGACGATATGAGATGCCACTGCGTTCACCTTGCAGGCGATGCTTGGATGGATCGAAGTGGAAGTAATCATCTGCCAGTGAGGTGATGTGAATCAGCCCTTCAATATAGATATCTTTCATCTCAACAAAGAGACCAAAGCCGGTCACGCTGGTGACAATACCGTCGAACTCTTCTTCAACTTTGTCCAGCATGTACTCACACTTCAGCCAATCAGTGGCGTCACGTGTTGCCTCATCAGCCCGGCGCTCTGTCATCGAGCAGTGCTCACCGAGGTTTGCCATATCACTGGTTGAGTAGACAAACTTACTCAGCGGCTTACCTGAGATCAGGTGCTTGATTGCACGGTGAACCAACAGATCGGGATAACGACGAATTGGCGAGGTGAAATGGGCGTAGCTCTCATAAGCCAGACCAAAATGACCCACATTATCTGGGTGATAAACTGCTTGGCTCATGCTGCGCAACATCACGGTCTGAATCAGGTGTTTATCGGCGCGATCCTGAATATCGGTCAACAGCTTAGTGTAATGCCCCGCCGTTGGCTTGCTCCGACAACGCAGACTAAGACCCAGCTCGGCAAGGAATTCTTTGAGTTTTTCAATTTTTTTCTCCTGCGGCTCTTCATGTATGCGATAAAGGGTCGCAATTTCACCTGTCAGCATGTAATCAGCTGCGGAAACATTGGCCGCCAGCATGCACTCTTCGATCATCATGTGGGCAACATTACGGGTGGTCGGCACAATTTTTTCGATTTTACGATCTTCTGCAAAAATGATCCGCGTTTCGGTGGTATCAAATTCAATCGCCCCACGTTTTTTACGACGACCATCCAATGCGCTATAGAGCTTGTGCAACTCTTCCACGTGTGGCAGTACATTTGCGTATTCAGCACGAAGGTCCGCATCCTGATCAACCAGCATCGCCGCTACCTTATTGTAGGTAAGCCGTGCATGCGAACGCATCACACCTTCAAAGAAACGGTATTTACGCACCGCGCCTTGGGCGGTAATAAACATTTCGCATACCATGCAGAGACGATCAACCTTCGGGTTGATCGAGCAAAGGCCGTTAGAGAGCACTTCGGGTAGCATCGGTACAACACGTTCAGGGAAGTAAACCGAATTACCCCGCTCTCGCGCTTCAACATCCAGTGGGCTGCCATTTTCGACATAGGAAGAGACATCGGCAATCGCAACCAGCAAGCGCCAGCCTTTACCGTGTGACTCACAGAAAACTGCATCGTCAAAATCTCGTGCATCTTCGCCATCAATTGTCACCAGTGGCAAATCACGAATATCTTCACGCCCTTGCTTGGCTTCGTCAGGTACCTGATCACCAAACTTTTTGATTTCATCCAAAACAGATTGAGGCCATTTTTCAGGCAGGCCATAGGAGCGAATGGCCACATCAATTTCCATTCCCGGTGCCATGTGATCACCCAGAACCTCCGTTACCTTACCAACTGCTTCACGCTTGGTGGAGGGGTATGACAACACCTCCAAAGTAACAAACTGACCCTGTTTTGCCCCGTTATACTGGTCAACTGGCACCAAAATATCTTGGGCAATACGTTTGTTATCTGGACGAATAAAACCGATACCGTCCTCGATGTAGAAACGACCCACTACATGGGTGTGACTGTGTTCCAACACTTCAACAATCGAGCCTTCGCGACGCCCTCGTCTGTCCACACCGGAGACATAGGCAACCACCCTGTCACCATGAAAAACCTGGCGCATCTGACGATCAGAAAGGAATAGATCATCGCCCCCCTCATCAGGGATCAAAAAACCAAAACCATCCGGGTGCCCGGCAACGCGGCCACGAACCAGATCAGTTTGATCAATCAAACAGTAAGCACCACGGCGGTTATAAAGTAGCTGACCATCACGTTCCATGGCACGAAGTCGACGCCGTAACGCCTCAACCTGCTCAGGCTCTTGAAGATCAAACTCGTCGATCAGATACTTGCGGGTAAGCGGCTTACCGACCTCAGCAATGAGTGACATGATAAACTCACGGCTGGGAATGGGATTGTCGTATTTACAGGCCTCGCGGTCAGCGTGTGGATCAGTCTGCGGCTGTTTAGTCATGAACTTTTAGTTTACTCTGCTATCTTAACTTAGATGATCCGGACATTCTAACCTGTTAAAACCAATTAATCTTAAAAATTTGCGATCCCCAATCCCCAGATAGCATCTTAGGCCGCTGGCGGCCACCCATCTAAAAGTAACTCAGCAAACCACTCCAGTAAGCGGCACCCGCTGAAACCGTGCTGAACGTGTGGAGGGCAGTATCTCTAAGTCATGACTCCCCAACCACCGTTTCAATCCGGTAACTCCCCTCCCCTTTATCACTCAGGTGATGGGCCAGGTAGGGCAGTGCCTGCTGCATGCTCTTATCTAATGTCCAAGGCGGATTAATCACGATCATGCCGCTGCCGGTCATGCCGTAATCCGGGTTGTCTGCCGTGACATTGAGTTCATACAGTTGGATACGCTGGATACCACTTTGGCGCAGCACTTTTTCCAGCCGCTCAATCCGTTGGCGTGCGACCACCGGGTACCAGAGTGCGTAAATACCGGTGGCGAAACGACGGTGAGCTTTGAGTAGGGTTTCCACTACTTGTTGATACTCTGATTTAACTTCATAAGAGGGGTCGATCAATACCAGCCCCCGGCGTTGTGGGGGTGGCATTAACCCGATCACTCCCTGGTGACCATCGCCCTGAACCACTTTAATGCGCCGGTCACCCCGGAAGGCGGCTTTCAGGTTTTCTGCTTCATTGCTGTGCAGTTCGTGCAGCCACAGTTGATCCTGTGCGCCCAGAATCTTGCTGGCAAACCAGGGGGAGCCGGGATAAGACACCAGGTTTTTTGATTGATTGTATTCGGCCACCAGCTGGCGATAGTCAGCCAGACAATCTGGCAGGTCGTTTTGTTGCCACAGTTTTGTGATTCCACTTTGAAATTCAGCGCGTTTTTGAGATGCATCACTTTGCAGAGAATAGCCTCCAGCGGCGGCGTGACTGTCTACGTAGCAGAGTGGTTTCTCTTTTTGCCGCAGATAGCGCAAGCAATTCACCAGCAGCAGGTGCTTCAGTACATCCGCATGATTACCGGCGTGGTAGGCGTGACGATAACTGAGCATTAGATATTGCCATAACAGCTATTTTTAATCATCGCATAGCCTTTTGTCAGCTCGGCGATGCCATCATCCAGACCATAGGCGGGCTTGAAGCCTGTCTGTTCTATTTTTTGGTTGGAGACGATATAGTTGCGCTGGTCCGGGTCTTTGCCTTCGCCCGCTTCAACAAAAACAAATTCGGGAAGCTGTTTTTTGATCGCTTCGCACAGCTGCCATTTGGAGATGTTGGCATCTGACAGCCCCACATTGAAGATCTCCCCTTTCATCGCATCAAAGTTTTCAATGCCGTGCAGGAAGGCCCGCACCACATCGCGAATATGGATGTAGTTGCGTTTGAAGTGACTCTCAAACAGTACCACCGCCCGGTCATATACAGCACGGTAGACAAAGTCGTTCACCAGCAGGTCAGTACGCATTCTGGGGGCCATGCCGAAGACGGTTGCCAGACGGAAACTGATGGCGTTGCTGTGCTCCAACAGCCGTTTTTCCACTTCGACTTTCTCCCGTGCGTAGTGGGAAATCGGGTTCAGGGGTGAGGTTTCGTCACAGTGATTGTTGTCGTCACCACTGCCGTAGGCGCTGTTGGTGGTGGGCATCAAGATACGCTGTTGTGGTGAGAGACGGTCCATCATCGCAAAAATGGCATCACGGTTGGTGCTGCTTGCCCCCACTGGGTCTTTGTTACAGAGCGGTGCGCCCACCAGCGCCGCCAATGGAATAATAATATCCGTCTGTTCCAGCAGCGGGTTAACGGTGTTGATACAACGTACATCCCCATTCACCACCGTGAAACGAGGGTTGATACAGAGCTGCGCCAGGCTGTTCTGGCGAAACATAAAGTTATCCAGCACCGTCACTCGATGCCCTTGGGCCAGTAGCTCCGGCACCAGAATAGAGCCTAGATAACCGGCGCCACCGGTTACTAAAATATTAAATTCCATCACTTAAATCACCTATCCTGAGTTAATCACATCTGCCGCTCGGGCATAATCTTCCGGCACACCAATATCAATAAAGGGGGCATCACTGATAAAGCCGTAGCACACCCGCCCCTGTTTTATCCCTGTTTCCAGCAGATCCACCTCTAATGAACGGTGGCAGCCGGGCTCTGTTGACCAGATACTCTGGCAGCGCGGGGAGATCAGGTAGGCTCCCCCATTAATATGCTGGCTATCCCGCTCACTCGTCGAGGAAAAATTGATGATACGCTGAGCGCCATCCAGCACCACACCACCATAACGACCTTCGCCGGTACCGTGGCGAAGTGCCACCGTCACTTCGGCCTGCGTCGCTTGATGCAAGCTCGCCATCTGCGCGAGATCCAGCGGAAACCAGGTATCACCATTCAGTGCCAGTACGTTGTTTTTTGGGTCGCACTGTTGCAGTGCCAGCAGCAGCCCGCCACCGGTTCCCAGTGGCGATTTTTCTACCGCATAGCCGACTTCAATGTTGCGATAGCGGCAACCGAAATGGCGCTGAATCAGCTCGTGTCGATACCCCACCGAGAGCATAACCCGCTGAATACCCTGGGTGATCAGATGGTCAATCTGGTACGCCAGAAAAGGGCGACCCGCCACCAGCGCCATCGGCTTGGGGCGGTCTGCCACCACCGAACGCAGGCGGGTTCCCTGCCCACCCGCCAGAATGATCGCTTCAACCAACATAGGACACTACCCGAGTGTAGTGTATCGAATAGAATGCACATTTAGCCTTTGGCCCACAGGGAGAGCCACAAATTCGCCGCCACTGCGTTAGCATTTTTGAAAAGGTACCCACATTTCCTGCAAATGCTGCCTTGTTGCAACAAATTTGTGACTCTCTAAATAAGCGTTCTATTCGATACACTACACTAGCACCTGTTTGAGTCGCTCCAACTGGGGACGAATATCGTGGGGGTGGTTACCGACAAAAAAGCCGTGGTCGTGGGCGTGATCGGCATTGGGCGTGCCGCCACCCACCACCTCATAATCAAAGTATTTGATCACGTCGTGGCGTAAAAAATTGCCACCGGTAATCATCCGGAAACCGATATCCGCTTTGCGCAGTTTTTCAAATACCGGTGTCCGGGTCAGGCCACTGCCGGGGGCGATTTGCAGGGTGAAGGCGAACCAGGAGCTTTCGCCACGCTCCTTTTGTAGAATAAAGCGTTCATCATCCACAAATAGGGCCTGAAACAGCCGGGCATTTTCACGCCGAATCGCAATCATCGCATCCAGTTTTTTCAACTGCTCTACCCCGATCGCCCCGCTCATCTCCAGCGGGCGGGCATTAAAGCCGGGCAAAATAAAGCGGTACGCTTCATTGAAGGCGTCATCGCCACGGTCACAGAGTGATGTCTCTTGCGGCAGGTCACGCACCCAGCCGTGGGCGCGCAGTGAGAGAGCCAGGTGGTAGAGCTCTTCATCATCGGTGAGAATCATCCCCCCTTCCATGGTGGCGATGTGGTGGGAGAAGAAGGTGCTGTAGGTGTTGATGTCGCCGAAGGTGCCGCAATATTGGCCATTGAGCCGGGCTCCCATCGATTCGCAATTGTCTTCAAAGAAATAGAGGTTGTGCTGATCACAAAATTTTCTCATCACATCCAGCGCCGCCGGATTGCCGAGAATACTGACTCCCACCACCATCCGGGTTTGCGGGGTCAGCGCCGCTTCCAGCTGACTCACATCCAGATTAAGCGAGTCACGCTCCACATCAACAAAACGCAGTTTCAGGCCGTACTGCTGTAGCGGGTAGTAGGTGGTCGCCCAGGAGATAGCGGGCACGATCACCTCATCCCCCCGCTGTAGCGGACGCTCTTTTTTATGGAACAGAGCGGCAACACTGACCAAGTTGGCCATTGAGCCGGAGCTGACCATCACCCCATATTTCACCCCCATTTTGGCGGAAAAATCGAGTTCGAACGCCTTCACTTTGTCACCCATGGTGAAGCGGTCCCGGGTGATTACCGCTTGAATCGCCTGCAACTCTTCATCACCCCATGAACTGCTTGCCAACTCATAAAACATACTGCTCACGCCTCTAACAATTCGAGAATAGCCGCACTCATGGTCTGCTGCGACGGGTAATAGTATTGCTCTAGGGTATCACCTGCGGGAGTTGGCAGATCGGGCAGCCCTACCCGCTTTATCGGTGCCTTCAATGACTGAGGGCAGTTTTCGGCAATCACGCACGCCACCTCGGCACAAACACCGCCGATCGCCCAGCCGGTATCGACAATCAACGCTCGCCCGGTCTTTTTAACCGATTCAAGAATAATCTGGTGATCCAGTGGTTTCAAAGTGCGCAGGTCGACCACATCGGCACTGATCCCCTGTGTTTTAAGCGAGCCTAACGCCTGCTGCGCCAACGCCAGCGCATGGGAGGTGCCGATGATCGAGAGATCTGAGCCACGCTCACGGTAGACCCCTTTGCCAATCGGCACCTCATAGATCCCTTCCGGTACCGCGCCGTACTGTTTCATCAGCCAGCGGTGTTCAAAAATCAGTACCGGATTATTGTCGGCAATCGCCGCCAACATCAGCCCTTTGGCATCATAGGGGGTGCTGGGCATCACTATTTTTAAGCCCGGCACACTCATCAACAACCCCTGAATCGCTTGGGAGTGCTGCGCCCCGGAGCCCCAGCCCCGGCCAATGGCAGACCAGATCACCAGCGGCACATGGGTCTGCCCGTTATCCATATAGTGGGTTTTTGCGGCGTGATTGACGATCTGATTAAAGGCCAGCAGCAGAAAATCGGGCCGGTTGTGACAGTAAACCGGACGTAGACCGTGCATCGCCGCACCGGTGCAGATGCCGGTTAACCCCTCTTCTGAAAGCGGGGTATCAAACACCCGCGGAGCACCAAACTGCTCGGCCAGCCCCTTGGTGACGCCAAACATCGATGAGGGGTCATCGATCCCCTGCCCCAGGACAAACACATTAGGATCCAGCGCCAGCGCCAGCGTCAACGCCTCATTTAGTGCCTCGGTGTAGCTCAATTCACGCCCGGCAACGGGCTGCCTGTCAGCGGTTTGCTGTGATGCGATAAAGGCGTCAGACCAGGGCATAATCCACCTCGATTTCAGTTGCAGTAGGCATGAGTATAGAGATCCTCTTCAGTGGGGTTGGGGCTGCTCTCTGCGTGCTGAAAGGCGGCGTTGATTTCATCGTTAATCTGCTGCTCCATCACCTCGCGTTGTTGCACACTCAATCGCTTTTCACCCAGCAGAAGATCAGCATAGCCATCAACCGGGCAATGTTTTTGCCAATGGGCGACTTCTGCCGGATCCCGGTAGCCGCTGTCGCTATCATCCCCGGCTCCGCCATGCCCACGCCAGCGATAGACCTGTGCTTCAACAAAGCTGGGGCCTTCACCGCTCCTTGCCCGGGCCACCGCAGCAGCGACCGCCTGGCGCACCGCCAACACATTGGAGCCATCAACCTGAACGCTGTGCAGGCCAAACGCAGCGGCTTTTTTGTAAATTTCAACACCATCCGGCTGTCGCTCTTCCAGCGGGGTGCAGACTGAGAAAAAGTTGTTTTCGCAAAAATAGACAATCGGCAGTTTTTTCAGGGCTGCAAAATTGAGGCTCTCCCAGACTGCGCCTTCTTCGGTGGCGGCGTCACCGAGAAAGACACAACTGACATGCTCTTCACCCTTCATCTGAATGCTTAACGCCGCGCCGGTGGCAATCGGTACCGCACCGGCAACAATCGCGGATGAACCGGCCATACCCACTGACTTGTCCATCAAGTGCATTGAGCCACCACGGGAGCCAGCACAGCCGTTCAGGCGACAAAAAAACTCTGACAACATCCCTTTCAGGTCGCCACCTTTGGCCAGATACGCGCCATGCGTCCGGTGTCCGCAATAGAGAACATCGCTCTTTTTCAGTGCACTGCACGCCCCGACTGAGGCCGCTTCCTGACCGATTACCAGATGAATCGGTGTCTTCATCTGATCTTGGTGGTATTTGTTCTCGACCGCCTCTTCGATGCGCCGAATACGCAGCATCTGATAAAAAAGCTGCCTGAGAAATTCAGGGGTATGCTGCTTAACAAGATCACCACACGCGGTAAAATCACTGCCCTGGTAGGGGAACTTGATCACCATTGGTCTCCTTTAAGAGTTGAATAGGTAGAGGAGCAGGCTTTAGCCTGCAATTAGCTGCCAGCTGTTTCGCCATCTAAAGATGGCTCCTACAATGTTTGTATTCTTTAAGGTACCACTGGTAGCTGTTGGCGATGCCTTCGGTCAGAGAACATCGCCCTTGCCAACCCAATTGTTGCAGATGGCTGGCATCCAGCACTTTTTCAGGAGCACCATCTGGTTTTAATCTGTCCCATAAAATCTCCCCGGAAAAACCGACAACTGCGGCGATTTTCCTCGCCAGTTCGGCAATGCTGACCCCTTTGCCATAGCCGATATTATAGGGCGGTTGCAGTGTTACCAACGGCTGATCCAGTAGAAACAGAATCGCATCGACCAGATCATCCACATAGATAAATTCCCGCACTGGCGTGCCACTGCCCCAGAGGGTGATCTGATCACTTCCCGCCTGTTTTGCTTCTGAAAAACGGTTAATTAAAACCGGCAACACATGCCCTGATGCAGGGTCGAAATTATCATTGGGGCCATAGAGGGTGTTTGGAATCAGCGGCAAGAAACGGTTGTTGCCATCCTGCTGGTTAAACGCCAAACAGCTCTGCAAACCGGCCAGTTTTGCCACCGCATAGGCCTGACTAGTTGGCTCCATCGGCCCGCCAAACAGTTGCGATTCGGCCATCGGTTGATGAGTCTGCCGTGGATACATGCACGACGAGGCCAAAAAAATAAAACGGGCCACTCCGTGACGACGGGCGGCCACCATCAAATTAAGCTGCATGGTTAAATTATCAGTGATGAAGTCAGCCGGATGATCTCTGTTTTCGATAATACCGCCTACCACTCCGGCAGCCATAATCACCACCTGCGGCTTCTCGCGCTCAAAAAAGAGCTCCACCGCCTGTTGATTGCACAGGTCAAGCGCACTGCGCGGGGCGGTGAGCAGGGTCACCTCCGGCTCCCCTGCCAGCCGCCTCAGCAGTGCCGAACCGACCATACCGCTGTGGCCCGGAATGTAGACCCGCTTACCGTGTAGATACATCCCGCTACCCCAACCCATTGGGTTGATAGAGCACAATTTTGGAGCCGCTGCTATCAAAACGCACCGGCACATGGATCAGTTGGCTCAACGCTTCGCGCACTCTCTGCTGCACTTCCGGGCGAACAAACAGCAGTAAAAAGCCACCACCACCGGCACCCAACAGCTTGCCGCCCAGGGCCCCCGCCTGTTTTGCCGACTGGTATAACCCATCAATCATCGGGTTACTCACCTTGTGGGAGAGCTGGCGTTTCAGCTGCCAGCTTTGATCCAGCAGTGTGCCAAACTCGCCGATATCACTATCATCATTTTGCAGTATGCCCAGCGCCTCATCCACCATGGCGTGCATGGCGTTGAGCTCATCCACCCGCTTGTTCAAGTTATCAATCTTGGACTTGGCGATATCGGGGGCGTTGCGTTGCAGGCCGGTAAAAAAAAGCATCAGGTGATTCTGTAGATCGGTTCTGCGAGTACTGCTCAATATCACCGGCTCGGCACTGAAGTGGCCATCCTGAAAAAAACGAATACGGTTAAAGCCACCCAGCGCGGCGGTGATTTGATCTTGCGACCCTACGTGTTCACCAATGAGCTGTTGCTCCACATGAATCGCCTGTTGTGCCAGCTCTTCCTGCGAAATGTGCTGCCCCTTCAACGCCGAGAGTGCATGCAGCAACCCCACCGTGAAGCTGGAGCTGGAGCCAAGCCCAGAACGGGCGGGCAGATCACCATCGTGGTGTATCTCTAGCCCTTTGTGGCACTGCCGATAGTCGAGCACGGCACGTACCGAGGGGTGCTGAATGTCAGCGATTGCTGTGACGTTTTCAATATGCGAATAGACGATGCGGTATTTGTGATCAAAAAAAGGCGGCAGGTAGCGGCAGCTGATATAGCAGTATTTATCAATACTTGCCGCCAAAACCGCGCCACCGTGTTGGTGATACCAATCGGGATAGTCGGTGCCGCCGCCAAAAAACGAGATTCTGAAAGGTGTTTTGCTTATTATCATAATTGACCTGAACAGTAGTACACTTCAGCCCTTTTTTTTTCGGGCCAGCGAGTCTGTGGCATTTTGCATCAAGGCATAGCCCGAAGGGTTGAGCTGCCACTCCCCATGGCAGTGCTGCACTTCTAGCTGTTTTAATGCTCGTAACTACTCAGTGTATTCATCTTTTCCCCCAACTCTTCGTTATTTTCGTACTCAATCGGTTACATATGCCCTATATACGCCCTCTTTCCGTGCGAAAATGCCTCGATTTGAGGGAAAATCTAAACACACTGAGTAGTTACTAATGCTCAAACATTTCCTGTAAACAAGAACAAAGTTCCAGCTCTGTTTTGGCGCTAATTGTTCCCAGCTTTTTCACTAACCTGGATTTATCTACTGCTCTAATTTGATCAAGCAAGATTAGCCCACTTTTACCTTTGAACCTGCATTTAATACGACAAGGAAACTCAAAGCCCTTTGTTGTCATTGGAGCCATAAGCACTGTAGACAAAGCTGACATTTCATTTGGAGATATCACAACACAAGGACGTGTTTTATTGATTTCTCGCCCCTTTGTAGGATTGAGATCAACCAGCCATACGTCAAACCGTTTGACCATCACCATTCCAGCTCATCATCCGAAGCCAAGGGGGTATCAAGCCACTCATTATCCAACGTCTCTTGCCCTTGAGCTGTAATAATTCCCTCTATTGCTTCTTTCCAGCCATCCCTAGCTTCTTTCTCGGGTGTAATAAGCAGACCATTGCTAACCAATTGTAACTTAAGCTCTTTGCCTTCTAGCTGAGCCTGTTCAACCAAAGGCTTAGGAATTCTAATACCTTGAGAGTTTCCAATTTTAACCAAATGAGTCATTTCTATATCCTCTCTGCTCTAGGAATATAAGTAACTATAATGTAATTACGTCAAATATTCCAGAAACTGAAGGTATTACGAAAACTTCGTGAACAGCATTACCAGCAAAGGCCCATGATGCAGTGCTAAAAACCCGGGAATACAGCAGACGTTATCCAACGAGCTTGAATGTGTTTGCTGTAAGCACTTTGTTTGGCAGCAACGATGACAGACGAAGTATCCGATTTTGTTAATCGATTTTAGTTTGGTTCTTTGCCAAGGGCCGAAAAAGATGGTTATTGCCTATTGACAGAGAAACGGCTCATATGTGTTAGGCGATTTTCCCATTTATACGATCCATTCTTTAACATTTACTGTATTTAAATGTCTCATCAATAGAAAGTCATCAGGGGCAATAATCTCTAATTCTCCCTCTGATGTTACGAACATTTGAGCCACCCGTTCATGATTAAATGTTTCAGCTTTCAGCGGATGAATCGCAAACGGGTTATGAAGCACATACACACCATCTAAAAGGTCCTCAACATAATCAGCCTTGTGTGTATGTCTGATTTCAGAATTCAAGTTTCCTTCGTTAGGGTGATATGTTGTATAGATTGATTTATCCTCTTTATTATCGGCTAACGCTCTTATCTTACCCCAAGTCGCTAATGAGCTGTATATTACAGCACTCACATCACTATGCTGATCATCTGCAAAGTAACCAACAGGAATATTTGTATTTTCATTTTTAACTACGGCATCAATGGATATCTGGAAAACCTCATCAAGCCCTTCTTCTATCGTGGTCTCTTCATCGAAATATACACCATATAGCGCAGCCACAATTCCCCGGTTCGATGATAGATACGAGAATGGCCGATCAAAAGAAGCCAGTGCTATTACATAGGGCTTATTAGCTACATGATCAAATTTTGAGTATTTTTCTCTATATTTTTTTATTTTTGAGGAGATGCTATTGCAAAGCCTTAGAATAGATTGGCGGTTAAACTCGGCTAGATTTCCCGGGATATCTTTGTGCGTGTGTGCAATTGGAGGGCAACCTCCTATCTCCGGCTTGGCTATAGTGGCCTCAATACATATCGCTCTATCCAAGGTAGTAACAAAATCTGGGGCATGGTGTGTGAAATCAGTACGTGCACCAAGTGCATTCAACATGGCATTCAAATATAGCTCCCACATTGATGATTCAAATGTGGTTTGAAACTCCTTTATGAACTTTCCATCCCTGTCTTCGAAACCAGCACACCAATTCAATAAAACAGCTCTTTCTGGCCGATATTTATCTTCGAGCATAAGTTTGAAAATTGGGTGAAGCTTATCTTCCTCCTCAACTAGATCAAACAGGTTCATCTATTGTTCCCCCAATTTTTCATTCGCCTAACGAGGCTGTAGAAAAACCCACTCAGGATGCCTCGTTATCCTTCGGGGCGATTACCAGTACTTGTCAGCCAGTTTTCAGAAACTATAAGTCTTACGTTTAAGGGGAACCGCTGCCATCGTTTTAATATGCGAGACAACTTCGGGGCCAAACTGTTCAGCCACATAGGCGAGGTAGTGCTCATCCGCGTAGTAGCGTTGAAATGCCTGATCTCTGAAACACAGCACTTCAGCGGCGCTGAGTGTTTGGGTGGCCAGCGGCAGGCACTCGTAGCTGTGTTGTGAATAGCCCACCCAGCTATCGGGCAGTGCGGGGCCGTGCGCTTTTGCCTGCCGATAGAGTGGTGAGCCGGGGTAGGCCATGGCGCTGTAGAAATTGGCGAACTCGCAACGGGCCGCCAGTGCAAGATCCAGGGTCTGCTGCATACTCTCTTGAGTGTCATCCGGCAGACCAAAAATATAGTTGCCGATAACATTGATTCCGGCGGCTTGAATACGACGCACCGTATCAATAATTTGTGCATCGCCAAAACGCCCCTTCTCAACTCCATCGCGCACATGCTTGCTGGCCGATTCAATACCCAGCGCCAGCCAGCGAAAACCGGCCTTAAAAAGTTTATCCAGATATTCATCTTTCACGGTATCAACCCGGGCGTAGGCCCAGATATTGAGGTCATAGCCCCGCTCAATCAACAGATCACAAATCCCCAGCACATGCCCGGCGTTGAGCACAAACATCTCATCTGATATTTTTATGTTTTTTACCCCATACTCATTCACCAGCGTGTCGATCTGGCGGATCACCACCTCCGGCGACCACATGCGGTATGAGGGCTTACCAAACGGAGCGTTGATACAACAAAAAGAGCACTTGTAGGGGCAACCCAGCGAAGTGTAGATGGAGGCGTAAGGCTGTCGCTGTTCGATCTGTTCAAAACAGTGCCAGTTGTGGGCGCGGTAATCCGACATCGGCAACAGATCCCAGGCGGGCATCGGCATCTCGTTGTCCAGATCCACCATTAACGGCCCCGATTCAGTGGCGCAAATCTCATCCCCCTGCCGGTACCAGAGGTTAGGCACCGCGCTGTAATCGGCCACCTTCCCGGTGAGTTGAGTGTGTAGCGCATAGATGGTCTGCGGCCCCTCCTGATCGCAGACAAAATCCACCGCCTCCTGCGCCATCGTCAAACGAGGAAGTGCTGCAGGGTGGGTGCCAGTGAGCAGTATCGGCACGGTGATCTGTTTTGCTTTCAGGGCACGGCACAGTTCACCGACGATGGTCATGTTTTGTGTGGATGCAGAGGGCTGAAAACCGTACACCGGAATAACAATCAATGTGGCCTGGTACTCTGCCTCAACCAACGCCACCACATCATCAATCCCCAGATTAGCCACCGGGGCATCAATAATATCAGTAGTTAACCCCTTGTTACGCACATAGCCGGCAAACAGCGCCGCTAGAATCGGTGGTTCAATAGCCGAGAGACTTGTCCCCAGCCCCTGGTAGACCGAGGCTCTTGAGCCGGGGTTGATAAAGAGAATATCTATTTGATTCTGTTTTTTCATCACGCTTTTCCAAACTCCATTCTAGGCCCCGCTTGATCATCCCATGCCAAAATAGCCCCCTCAATCCAGGGCGATTCGTCTGCATCGGCAACATAATAAGCGGCAAAGAGACGATTTTCACCCAGCGCTACTAGGTCGCCATAACCGCCGTTATAGAGCGCCCCTTCATAGTGGCGACTGACATCTGCACTCTCCCATTGATCATGACTTTTTTCTTTATAAGCAAAACCAACCCCCGGTGTCGGCCCAGACACGTCACGATAGATGGCGGCAATGCCCGAATCCGTTCCGCATAACATCGGCGCATGGCCCCGCAGACCGCTATCGGTCAATTCACCCCAGCTAAAGCCGTCATCACCCGAGTGACTCTGCCACAATATTGAAGGTTGATGGTTATCCCGTATCAGCGCTAACCACTGTTTTCCACCGAGGTGGTGCATTGAGTATTCGTTCAGATATCGAGCCTGTGAGTCGGAGTTGGCAACAACTGCCCGCAACTGCCAGCTCGCGCCATCATCATAGGAGTGAAATAGTAGCGGCGAGGTGATACCACTTTCACTCAAGCCTCCGTAAGCGGGCAACAGAAGTGCGCCATCATCCCCTGGCACCAGATGGCCATAGGATGCCGAGAGGGCCGGTTGAGCCGATGCCAAGGAGTGCCTTTCAACCTCCAGCAGTTGCTGGGCTGTCTCATCAAATGAGAGTTGGCTAAAAAAGGTTTCGTTGTAGCTATCATGTTTATATTTGCGTGACTGAAGATAGAGCTGTTCCCCCACTGATGAGAGAATGGCATCCAGATCCCAACGATCATCAGAGACCTTTGTACGATTCATATTTTCCTTGCTGGAGCGAAAACTATCTTTCGTGCAAAGGTCTCTATTTGAATCGAAGCGAATTGGCTGCCAATGTTCCAAATCGGTGACAGATGCGCGATAGAGAGAGATCATTCCCTCTCGGCCATGGGCTTCGCTCTCGTCAACCATCGCGCTGCGTACCGCCAGCAACAGCGTCTCTCCCCTCCTCACCAGGGTTGGAAATGAGTGATACACGCCGCTCTTTTTTGCAATAACCGGGAATCGTTTGAGTACCTTGAGCATTAATCAGTCACTAATATTTCATCACTGGCGATCAATAGCTGATCCATCACAAACTGAATATCAGAATCAACCATCGACGGATAGATAGGCAGAGAGAGTACGCGTTGGTAACACTGTTCAGCAACCGGGCAGCTGATGCTTTGCGGCTCAATATGTTGACGGTAATAGCTGTTGAGGTAGACCGGTCGATAATGAACATTCACTCCGATGCCAACCGCTCTCAATTTTTCGTATAGCGCCAGGCGGTGCTGCTGGTTAAAGGTATCATGCAACTTGATCACAAACAGGTGGTGGGCATGTTTCACCCCGTCGCGCACTGGGAGTGAAGAGAACCCCGGATGGCCTGCGAAGCCCTGGGTATAGATATCAGCAATTTCACTCCGTCGCTGAATAAACCGCTCCAGGCGCTTTAACTGGCTCAACCCCAGCGCGCACTGAATATCGGTCAGGCGGTAGTTGTAGCCCAACTCCACCATATCGTACTCCCAACTGTTGAGGGCTGCTCGCAGGTTGTGATCTTTATCAATACCGTGACTGCGAAAACGCATCATTCGTTCGGCATACTGCGGGTTGTGGGTGATCACCATCCCCCCTTCACCGGCGGTGATCGGTTTTACCGGGTGAAAGCTGAAGATGGTGAGATCGGCCAATGCACCCACTGGGGTGCCATTCAGTTCAGCCCCCAGACTGTGGCAGGCATCGGAAATCAGAACCAGGTCGTGTTTGTCGGCAATTACCTTCAATGCCGGGTAGTCGGCGGGTTGTCCCGCGTAGTCCACCGCAATAATGGCGCGGGTGGCGGCGGTGATGTTCTGTTTCACCTGTTGTGGATCAAGCAGCAGGGTATCGGGATCCACATCGGCAAAAACCGGTGTTGCACCGCAGTAGATCACCGCATTGGCGGTCGCCACAAAGGTGATCGGCGGAACGATAACCTCATCACCTGGACCGATGCCGATGGCAACCAGTGCCGCATGCAGCGCCGCAGTACCGCTGTTGAGTGCCACCGCATGCGGCATACCCACCCGGCGGGAGAGTACATTTTCAAACAGCGGAATTGTCGGGCCGGTGGTTAAGAAGTCGCTGCGTAGCACCTCACACACCGCTTCAATATCACTCTCATCTATCGACTGTTTGGCGTAGGGAATCATGAGAGTGGCTTGTTCAACTCAACCAGTTCAGCAACACTCAGAAAGGACTCATTCAGTGCCGAATTAAACTCAAACCCCTCGGTAACCGGCTCCCCCACCTCGCCTATTTCATTGTGGGCGTAATCCATTGAGCGGTTATAGAAACGGATCGCCGGTTTGATTAGAAAGTGATCTTTAAACTCCAGTGTCAAGTGCGAGTCATCCACCGGGCACATCACTTCGTGCAGTTTTTCTCCGGGACGAATGCCGATCACTTTGGTGGGAAAACCGGGGGCGATGGATTCGGCCAGATCCAGAATGCGAATTGAAGGGATTTTGGGTACAAAGATTTCACCACCCAGCATCCGCTTAAAGCTCATCATCACAAAGTCAGTCGCTTCAGGCAGCGTGATCCAGAAACGGGTCATGCGTTCATCGGTGATAGGCAGGGCATCACACCCCTCTTTTAGCAGACGCTGAAAATAGGGCACCACAGAGCCCCGGGAGCAGACCACATTACCGTAACGGACAACGCTGAAGCGGGTCGGCAGGGAGCCGACCATGTTGTTCGCCGCAACAAACAGCTTATCCGCTGCCAGCTTTGTCGCACCGTAGAGGTTGGCCGGATTTACTGCTTTATCTGTCGACAGCGCAATCACCTTTTCAACACCGGTATTCAGCGCGGCTTTGATCACATTTTCCGCACCGTAGATATTGGTTTTTATGCACTCCATCGGATTATATTCGGCCGCAGGCACCTGCTTGAGTGCCGCCGCGTGCACCACCAGTTCGATCCCACGCATCGCCTGCTCCAGACGGTCCCGATCGCGCACATCACCAATAAAATAACGCATGCACGGCTGATCAAACGTCTGCTGCATCTCCGACTGCTTAAGCTCATCCCGGGAGTAGACAACCACACGACGAGGATTATATTTATCGAGCAGCATGCGGATAAACATTTTACCGAACGAGCCGGTACCGCCGGTTATCAATATCGATTTATTATCAAGCACGCTTTTCCCTAGTGTAGTGTATCAAATAGGAGGTTAACCTCAGTACCACTCAGGTAGTTTGTACCAAGCTGAATTACCTTCAAGATTCATTTGAACCTGATAGGTATTCATAAATTTACTGTAACCATCTTTATTCCATTGTCGTACTGGCAGTCCCATAACTTCCGTTTTTGAATCAGCAAATATTCGTACAATATATTCACAGCTTTGCGGGTCAATATCTGCCAGGCGAGGATCATTCGCACGCACAGTGGCCATTTCGGCTATTGCCACCTCGACCGCAGGCAAAAGATCACTCATGCCAATCACATTAAGACAAACCTTGCCATCTTTTTCAAAACGAAAATGCGCGCTTGCCCCCCCCTCAACCAGGTGGCTCTTATTTTCAGTTATCGTCACACCCAGCTCTTGCTCGGTCAAAATAGGTTTAGCGCCCTCGATGACCGTCACCGTTTTATCCTTGGCATTGATGTCATAAAGGGTTTTTGTTCTTCGATCAAAAAGGGTGTAGCTGCCACTTTCACCGTAGTCGACCCTCACCACGTCGGCATGAACCAGGTAGATCAATTTAGTACTCTGTTTACCAACATTTTCGGTAAATTCAAGCAGGGTACCCCGAGCACTGGAAACCTCCTTAATTTGGGTTGTACTACACGCTACGACGCTCAGGCCACATAATGCAACCGATAAAACCTTAAACCACTTATTCACACTAAACTCCCTGAAGTTTATTTAATTCGCTGGCGCTAAAACCAGCTTTAATACGCGCTTCAATATTAAACGGCCCCTTTAGGACCCCTTTCATGTACTGATTTATCAAACTAAAAAAAGTGGCCTCTGAATCAAGCCCTCTTTCGGCACAACAGTGATGAAACCAGTGGCTGCCAATCTCCACATGCCCCACTTCATCACGTTGAATTATTTTTAAAATCTCGACCGCCTTGTTATCTCCAGCTCGTGCCAGCCGATCCATAATACCCGGTGCAACATCCAGCCCCCTCGCTTCTAAAACACGGGGTACCAATGCCATTCGCACCATCACATCAAAAGCCGTTTGCTGAGCACTTTCCCACAAACCATTATGTGCTGTAAAGTCACCATATTCATAACCCAGATGTTGCAGATGCGTTTGAATCAGGCCGAAGTGATACGCCTCTTCATCCGCAACCTGAAGCCAGTCACTATAAAACTTCTCTGGCATACCCCGAAAACGGTACACAGCATCCAGTGCTAGGTTAATCGCATTAAATTCGATATGGGCAATAGAATGAAAAAGCGCCGCCCTGCCAATAGGCGTATGAAAAGAGCGTTTTGGTAAATCACGCACAGAGACCAGTTGAGGATTCGGTGGATGACCCGCCGTCACCGCAACCTGTGGTGGCCCCTCTTCCCGCAGTGTCAGCCCACCTTCTCGCCAGAGAGCGGCCAGGCGTTGAGTAAAATGGATCTTATCCTCCAGCTCACTCACATCCAGGCAGCGGCGGGCTTCGGTAAAAAGTGAGGGATCGCTCTTTTCAACTGATTCATTCATAACATATTATTACATGAATAATGCCAATATTTACTCTCGTTTATCTGTTTTTTTATCTCAACCAGATATTTCATGAATCGACTCTCATTGTGGCAGTAGATCGCGAGCAAAAGATAAGTGATCAGACCGGCTAGAATTTGCACCATCAGTCCGTACCGACTGCGTGCAATAAGGTGATATTCTTCCAAGCATGTTTTATGTGTATTCGCCTTAATACGACAAACGAAGTGTTTTTCATCCGTTTGGAGCTGATCAAAGTTTTTATGATGTTGATACCCACAGTCCATAACGCCTGTTTGTCCCGGCTCAACGAGCTTGTGCACAAAAGGGCGTTCGTCAGACTTACCATCGGTTAGAAACAGCTTCTGGGGAATCCCTTGATTGATATTGAAACCGAGGTGAAGTTTGGCTTTTTTAGACCCTGTGCGGTAGTCGGCCCAATCCATGGAGAGAACGGAGTCAATGAGTGAGCCATCTATCGAAATCAGTTCTCCCAATTGTGAATGTATTTTCGGTAATAATGACCCTGCCTGCTTCTGAAGCTATTCAAATACCGTCATGAACTGTTCAAGTCCGCGCTCGTTGATGGCTTCTGAAAATGAACTCCGGCTGATTCCGCCCTCTGGGGCGATATGAGTCCGCGCAAAATCATCTTCCGCTAAGGTCTGGACGAGGTGCCGAGCTGAAGTGTGTTCTTCTAGGTGAAAGAAGATAAGCGCGTTGAGTTGATCTTCAAAAGTCATTTTTAGTGGTCTGTTTCCACGCGATGTCATCTCAGGGATTAGCGATAAAATGGCGGTCAAAGGTTCGGTCAGTTTTTTAAACGCATGGGAAAATATTTTTTCTTTAGTGGAAACTTGAGGCGCATCTTCATAAATCCATAATGTGGCAAGGTTTTTGAGGATGCTGCCGAACGATTTTAACCGTACGTCAAGCTTTCACTGCGATATTTTTAAAGTTTTTAGCCTATATTTTCCTTTTTTTACTTCAAGTTTCTAACCGGACACTGCTGACTAGGAGCCTGTCCGAGAATAGAGGTCGTAGCGAGAGAGTGTGATTTTTAGTTCATTTTTTCGACAATTTGAGGCGAATGGTTGTTCCCTTTAACGAAAATTGGCGGGAAAACGAGCAAAAAACACGCTTTCGCAGTAGACCTATCTATTCTCGGACAGGCTCCTAGG
>JAFLJP010000021.1 GCA_022712945.1 Gammaproteobacteria bacterium
TGCTCTTCCGATCTATATTTCTTTACTGTACCCTTCCAGTCGCCACCTATCTGCCAAGGTGAGGGCGTTTGTGGATTTAGCCATTGAACATTTTCGACCTCTCACAGGCGACGTTAATAGATGGGATCGTGATTTATCTATGTAAGAAAACTGTAACTATTCAGCGTGTTTAGATTTGGCCTCAAATCGAGGCATTTTTGCACGGAAAGAGGGAGCATATGGGTATATGTGACCGATTGAGTACGAAAATAACGAAGAGTTGAGGCAAAAGATGAATACGCTGAGTAGTTACAGAAAGCTCTGAACAAGTCATGACTGTTTTACGCTGGCCCGAACTTGTCGACCGCCGTATCAGCAATTTGGTTGATGTTAGAATCGGCCATCGTGAAACCGTTTCAAAGTACCTCAAAGTGTTGAACGATACTGGTATGCTGCAAGCAGTTAGGTCAGGCAGGATGCGAGTTATTCCTTAAATCCCTCAAGGGCAAACGGATTGAGAAACTGACGTTTCCAGAATAGAGCGCGATCTGTTTCGCTCAAATTTGCCTCATCGCATACGGTAGCCCAATTAGTCTCAACCACCTCGATCTGATGCTTGATAATCGCACGGGCTTCTTCGCGGGAAAACAGAAAATTTTGTGCAGCATCCAGGCAGGTGGTGAGTTGGCTCATCCGGTTGTCGCCGGATATCAGCATTGCTTGCGTGGCCTCATTGCCGGTTCGTCCTTGCGGACAAATATCATAGGCCGGGGTGAGGGTGAGCATGTCTCCATCCCAAAAGGCGGCATGATTACGGGCATGGTCGTCTGTATTGCCGCACAAAATATTGAATACAAGGCGCGAAAACAGCTCCTTCAGTGTCACGGAAGCATTCTTAAAGCGGTGGCGGATAATCTCGGCTAAATCCTCGTAGCTGGCATAACGCGCCATCATTTCATCCAGCCCCAATAATGTCAGGGCGGAGACCATGGCTTTACGTTGCCAGCCGTCCGCTACATGAGTGCGGTCGAAACGTTCAATCAGCAATACATCCTTATTCGCGGCTTGTACCATGGATACCGGCGCAACATTAAGCCCGGCCAGCGCGGCAAGCCGCATAGCGATAAACTCAGCCTTTACCACGCTGTACAGATCGGTGGAGGATGAAAATTTGGCGATAAACTTTTTCTGCCCATCTTCGATGAGTGCCTTAGGGCGTGCCCCACCGATGGAGCTGCCATGGTGGAGGGCTTGCTCCAGCTCAGGCGTTAATAGCACTCCTTTTTCGACAAGAGCCGCCGCATCCAGTAATTCCTCCAACGGAGCATTAACGGGCGAGCGCGGCACATATTCAGTGGCCGAATGCTGAAAATCCAGTGCGCCGATGCGATCAGAGCCGGATTCCAGCAGGTAAGTCAGCTCATCCAGTTGAGTGGTGTCAGTGCCTTTTAAACCCAAAAGACGGTTAATCAATACGCGGCGGCCCCAGGCATCAGGCGCAGCATCTCGTATACAGTTCGGCATGCTTAGGCCCGCCAAAAGCCCTTGCGCACCAGACTTGAGCGGTAGCTCTGCCTCATAAATGGCAAGGGCGTTATCTCGTTCCAGATAGCTCTTACCGTAGTTAAAGAGCAGGTTCTGACCATCAAGGCTCAGTTTGCCTGCAACGACAGGCTCAGTTTCGCCCGGTAGCCATATCCAGACAAAGGCTTGGGAATAGGGAGGCTTAGAAATTATCATCGACCGCCTTTGTTGGTTTGCGCACGGCTTTGGGCAACAAGGCAAGCTTATCTTCTGCCTGTTTGATATGCCCAGCCAGCGACGAGGCCTCTGCATCAAAGAGCTTTACGCCCACGAGGGCTGCCAGCTCAAACACCACGCCGATCTCGCATTTCGGGTCGCCTTTTTCAATGCGTTGGAGCATACCTCGCGAGATACCGGCACGATCTGCTAGGTCTTGGGCGGTGAGCTTACGCTCCGTCCGGCCAAGCCGAATCATCTGCCCCATCAGCTTGGTGGCCTCTTTGGTATAGCGCGAATATGTCCGAGTTACTGACTTTGGCATCCTTAACCTCTCTATGATCTATATATTAACCGTGAAATGTTAATATGATCTATATATCGATCATTCTATGCATTTTTTTAGGTGAGTCAATTAAAAAGCGCGAACGAAGGTCTTGAGCGCAGGATAGGAGCCCGGAGGAAGGTCAGTTGGATATCAGGGGTAGATAAGATGTTTCCCTGTTTATCTCTTGGTATACTAGTCGTTCATGTGTGCAAAGGGGGCTTGCGTGCAGCGAACAATATTAGAAATGCTTGATGTTTCTACAGAAGAAACCATCGACGCTTCACGCCTATTGGATCGTCATGAAGCCGAAGTTTTTCCTTTGCACCGTGAGTTGCGGGAGCGCTTTAAGGCCGGTGATGACGATGCGCGCTCCCTTGTCTGCCCAGAATGCTATCAGCCTCTTTATATATCCGGCCACCAAAATGGTGGGTTCTTTTTCAAGCATGGGATTGAGACCGGGGATTGCCCCAATAAGACCACCAATAAATACACACCAGAGCAAATACTGGGCATGCGCTATAACGGCGCAAAAGAAAGTCCCCGCCATATAGAATTGATGATAAAAGTGTAGATGTCCAACCAAAGAAGAGGTGCGTCATTAAATAACGGTACGTTAACTTCTTCTACATCCCTAAAGACTCTCCACATAAAAACCCTGACTATTCAATTAAAAAAGAAGCTCTATGCTGCTCCGATCTATTCTAATAACCTATCTGATTTTCTCTTTTATTCATTCAGCCCACGCACGTACCTTTCAAGCAGAGGGGAGTGACCTTATGATGGGTGTTGGTGCAGAGAATATAGCGCTTGCCGGTGCGGTAGTCGCTAGTACGGATGATGTTTATGCGAGTTTTTGGAACCCTGCTGGCCTTAGCCAACTAAACGGTTTTAGTGGTTCATATGCCAAACAGCTTAACGCTAAACTGATTCCAAATAATTTTATTGGCATCGCCAGTTCAAGTAGTCTATTGCATGCGTATGGCCTAGACAGCGGCTTCGCTTTTGCATTCATTCCACGCTTGCACATTAAAGCTTCAGGTACCTTTCGTGATGATGAATTCGAGAGCATTTTAATTCGCTATGCACTGCCCGGTTTACCCAGTAACTTTACCGGTAATATGGAGTCTAAAACGAAGGATCACCGCTTCTCTTTTGGCATTGCCCCAAGTAAAAATGCTAAGTGGCGCTTTGGTATGGCACTCAGTTATATTGAATGTGGCACCAGTTTTTGTGGTGTATTTGCCGAAGACCCAGGCAATTACACCTTCGCTTCTGCAAATGCGAGTGCATGGGCGGTACATATGGGGGCAAAGTATCATTACAGTAAAAATATGACCTTTGCTTTTAACTTAAAAGACTTCAATACCACCTTGGATGTTGAGACAGTTATCACTGATAATGAAGGCACTAGAACTCAAATATTCCATGCTAAGTTACCACGGGACTTCTCATTTGGTATAACTTGGCAATATGCACCACACATTCAATTAAGCACTAACTTACAGTATATGTTTGGTCGCTATGGAAATTATGATATCGATTTCCGATTTTGGCGAAACGGGCTTAGCTATCAAGCAGGAGACTGGAGCTACCGTGGTGGTGTGTTGGTACCACTTCGCTTACAAAGTGATCGTATTAGTGAAATTGATCCACCAGCGCCCTTTATGCCAACGATGGGTTTTGGTTGGACTAACAAACATATCAACATTGACTTAGCACTGTATGCTCACCCGGTAATGAGCCAGCAACAAAACAGCCCTTATCCTGCCGCTGATGTTTCGATATCAGCGCATTTCTAATAGGAAAAGAGCAAGTTCAAGCTCAAATGTAGCTCATAGGGCACAACATCATAAGTGAGTCGCACCCGCAGGTTCGGCGGCTATTTTTTGTTTTTCTATGGAATCAAAAGCTTGTACCGCATACGTGTTTCTATCTGGGGATTAGGGCTATGTTTCAACTCGATAATCAGACACAGTAGGGCCTCAATAAACGAAGCGTATTGCACTGCATGGAAATTTTCAGCACACTCATAGCACATATGGTGCCGGGCATCTTTTCTGAACACATAACGGAGTGTCGCATGATCAAAAGCAGGTGTTGTTGGTATGTCTAGTTTTTCAGATCAAATAGATCTTTCCCCCAAAGCTCTGAGTCAGATAAAAACCGTTGCTATCTGGGGGGCGTCCCGTTCTGGAATTGAGTGTCTGTCACAACTGCAAGCACTGGATATTGAGGTGCTCTCTTTTATCGATAGAGAGGCAGCGGCGGTGGGGAGAGTCGGTACCATTCCGGTTGTCGAGTCGGGATCTGTTGTGGATGGTTGCACATTTTTGGATGATGTTGATGCGGTGATTCTGGCGATGGGGGTTGATCCCGCTGTTCCACGACAGATGCTGATTGATATTGGTTTTTCAAAACCGATTATCACCTTTCGTGAAGGGGCTTCAATCGAAAAGATATTCAAGGGGCAGTTTTCAGTTAATCACCTTTTTCAATATGATCACGGTGATACGGATCGGTTGCTGCTACAGGCACTTTTTGAGTTGTCACCAGATTTGAGTAAGACAGTGATATATGGAGCTGGAAAGTTGACCCGCTACCTCCTTGAGGTGCTTGATGGGGTTGGTGATAAGGTTGCCGCTATTATCGATGATACTGTTGAAAGTGAATCCCCGTTAATGCTAAATGCCCAGATTATTGCACCTGAAAAACTCGCCGTGCCTCCAGATACTATTTTCCTCTCTTCGACAAAATACCTGACCATTGAGCAGATGCGTAAAAAAGCTAAAAAACTGTTTGGTGATGATCTTTCGATTCTGGTGGTTGAGGATGTAAAAAACAGATTAAGCAGCGCAGACATTCCCCGGTCTGCTTGGCGAGCCCCTGAAAACACAATATACCCGATTGAGATACCTGATATTGACTGCGAGAAAAACCGGGATCTCATTTT
Source organism: Gammaproteobacteria bacterium (assembly GCA_022712945.1). GTDB lineage: Bacteria > Pseudomonadota > Gammaproteobacteria > RBG-16-57-12 > RBG-16-57-12 > JAFLJP01. The sequence goes on from JAFLJP010000021.1 coordinate 4,998, forward strand.
ATTGGATTTCCCCGCACGCTTTTTAGGGATGATGCCGAATGGGTTGGGGTATGTTCATAATATTTTGCGTCAAAGTGGCATCAAGCTACAGACACTTGACCTGGATATGATCTTCTACCACCGCTACCACGCCTCACGTGTTCTTGATGGTATCGACCGTATAATTGCACCCAGTGGCTATGAGATGAAAAAGGACCCCTGGGCACTAACTTGTGTCGAGGGCGAATGGTCAAGCCCTGACGTGATCGAGTTTTTCCGCCCAGAGATTGAGCGGCTTATCGCCAGCCTTATTGAGGCAAAGCCGACAATGATCGGGATCTCCCTGCACGCCACCAATTTAATCATCGCCCGTGAAGTGGTGGCGAGAGTGCGCCAGGCGTTGCCCGATATTATTGTGCTGGTAGGAGGCTACGACTGTATTCGACCAGAGCAGGGGCCGCACATATTTTCTGATTTTGATTATATGGTTATTTTTGAGGCGGAGTCTGCACTCCCTTTGTTAATTAAAAAACTGCTCCGCGGTGAAAAGCCCAAAAATATTCCAGGAGTGATCTCAAAGCACGATAACCCTCTTTTCCCCTTTGTGGCAGCACCACTGGTTGAGGACCTGGATACCATCGATTTCCCCCGCTACGAGTGGACTAATATCCGCAACTATCGCAGCTACAATGGAATGCAGCTGACCCCGATAGTCCTGAGCCGTGGCTGCCGCTGGTCCCGGTGTACGTTTTGCGGTGAGCGCTTCCACTGGCGAAAACGCTCGGCCTCTAATCTGGTGGATGAGATTGAGTGGCTGGTTGAGCAGGGGTGTAAAATGTTTCACTTTAACGACAGTGATCTTTCCGGAGATCCGGATACGGTGCGTGAAGTGTGCGAAGAGGTGATCGCCCGTGGTTTAACCGGCCTGAGTTTCGTAGGGCAATTGCGAGTTCAAAAGGGCTATACGCCTGACTATTTTCGGGTGCTAAAAGAGGCGGGTTTTTCTAATCTTCGTTATGGCATTGATGGCTGGTCGAAACAGACACTGAAACTGCATCGCAAAGGTTATACATTGGCGATGATTGAGGATGTGATACGAATGACTAAAGCAGCGGGTATCAGTGTAGCGATCAATCTTGTGATTGGCATTCCCAATGAGACGGAGCAGGATATCGACGAGACCATTGATAATATGGTTCGTAATAAGGCGTTTTTTGACACGATTGAAAACATCAACACTTTGATGCTGTTTGCGGGTAGTCTCTATTGGGATAACCCGGATAAATATGGCATTGTTTTTCAGGGTGATCGAGAGGTGTTGTATAAAAAATACCCGCAATGTGTGCCAGTCGAATATTGGCACAGTGTGACTCCTTATATTGATCAGGAGGTCAGAAAAAAGCGCCTGAAAAGGATTATTGATGCCGCCACTGCTGAGGGCATCACTATCGGCTCTTTTGCCGGGCAGCGGGTTGGAAAACGCTTGGCAGATTGAGGCGGGATTTTTAAAGGTTTTGAATAGATGAATACGCTGAGTCGTTGCGATTATGATTGATGAAAATTCCGGGTCGTTGTCTGATGCAAAGAGCTTGGTGGTGGGTGCTCCCCGCACCGGTTTTGCGCTATTGTTGAATATCCTGGGGGAGCTAGGCAGAGCACCCTATCAGGTTGATAGCGAGGTGCAGCGCGCTGTTAATATTCTGATGCCGGTACTGGGCGAATACCTTCACACAAAGATCATCGCGCTGCTGAAAAAAACATACGATGGAAATGATATTATTTACAACCAGACCTTTCGCCAACTGTTAGGCGGCCCCCGTTGGTTGGATGAGGTAAACAGCGAGCAGGCCTGTGTCAGAAAATATATTGGTGTGAAAGATGTTGGTGACTTCACCCTGCTGATCTATCTGCCTAAAAAGACGCTCCATTATCATGACAGAATTCACTCCCATTATGCCCCTGCTCGCTGGATAAATGCCCCCGAATTTACAGATTGCATACCGTTTGCTTCAATGCGTAACCCATTGGGGGCACTCTACTCGGCGGCATTCTCCATCAATGCCATCACCGGGGAGTATATTGATCGGTTTGTTGGCGATGAGGGGAGCCTTAGGGACAAGTTTGCCCTGTTTCGGCTGTCAGATGCCAAAATGGTGGGTGGTCTGGCCTCACACGCCAGCTCCTACTTGAAAGCATTTTGCGCCGTTCAAGAACATTTTAACTTGTTTCGCTGGGAGGACATTATTCAAAAACCGGCGCAGACGATTGTCGGTATTGCCCAATGTCGCGGCATCTCGATATCAACCAACAAAGCACAGGCGTTATGGGATGGCATTGCCTATAAAAACCTGACTGGAAAACATCAATACAATTTCAGGAAGAGTCGACAAATTGGTACCGTTGATGATTGGAAATATTTCCTGACCAATGAACACCTTGAACAGATGAAAGGGCATGGCATCGATCACTACATGGCTGAATTTGCTTATGAACCGATTACCCTGTTCAATGAGCGAGACTACACGCCATTTCAGCGAAAAGTGAGTCGGGCGCTCTCCAAAGGTGAGGTGTTGACCAACGGGTTGGAGGACCAAAATCTACAGGTTTTTAATTGGAATAAATCCAATATTGCAAAAACAGATCATGAGTTTGATCGCTACCCCCGCAAACGCTTCAGCTGTATTGAGCGTGCTCACTTTTCTGATGGCGAGGTTCTGGCGCATTTTTCTGATGAAATCGAAGAGGTGATGTCATTTATCAACCACTTCATTGATGATGTTTATGCGGTGGGAAACGAACCGGATCTGAGTACCAGGCGGACACGATTTGTCGATATTCAGAATACGCACCGTGACATGTTCGCTGGGTTGAATGATAAAGTGCTGATGGACCTTTACTCACAACGGTTTACCCTGCTTTTTGATGCTCTTTTTTAACCATCGCCGTCTACAGGTATTTTGCTTTGGATAATGTACTGATTTTTGTTGAAGAGTACTCGGTAGCCTCCCTACTGAGTGCGGTAAGAGCGCAAATGGAGCACTTTGAACGGCGGCCCCTTCAGTTGTTGGTGCAGGGTGAGGGTAAGATTTATTCCGGCCTGTTGAATCTACTCGCCAGCGAGGATGGTATTGAGCTGGTGGGTGAGAGTGCCGCCCCTGATCTGGATCTGCTCTGTTTTGACAGGGCTGCCCAGCTTGAAGCCATGCTCCACACCTATATTAATGAAGAAAACAGAACTATCATCGCTCCGGTCACCGCCTCATATTACAAAAAACGTCCGCTCTATCTAATCGGAATTCCCAAGTCGGGTACACACCTGTTGATGGCGCTGGCCAACCTATTTGGTTATGTGGCACGAGGCGCCTCACCTGAAAAACCGAAAGGGGGGGAGTGGTACTATGTGGAGCACAGCAACGCCCACACCGTTCCAAAGCACTTCTTTATTGATAGTGTTTACAGTGGTGATTTTGGCCTGAGAGATCACCCTTTTATCTACTCTCCCGCACTGTTTATCTATCGAAACCCTGCGGATGTGGTGGTCTCGGAGGCAAATTATTATCACCAAAAAGGCAATAGTGCCTTCTACAACTATCTTGCTGGAAAGTCGTTCGAACAGCGGTTGTCATTGTTGATTAATGACCCCTATCTGCTCGGCCCGATTCGGGATCGAATAATTCAATATCTGCCCTGGCTGTCGTTTTCCAATGTAATTCCGCTCTCATTTGAAGAACTGGTTGGCAGCAATCGGGGAGGGGATGATCAGCTGCTCTATCAGTTGATATGGTCTCTTCAGCTAAAACTTCATGTTCCCGGTTCGCAGGTTGAGTTTGCAAAACAACTGCTGGCTTCGTCCAGCGATACGCATTACAAAGGGTTGTGCGGTGTGTATAAAGAGCAGTTTTCTGCAGAAAATCTTGCTGCGTTCAATGCCTTGTCTGCCGATTTTGTGGACTCTTTTGGTTATAAAGTTGGCCCGCAAGCACCCGTCTTCTCCTCAAATATTGCCAGGCAGAGAGAGCAGAAGCTGATAGTGGATAATCCACCCGAATGGCCGCCTATCACCAGGAGTAATCAATTTCTGGATCACCGGGTTATTGAGTATGAGGGGCAGTTATATGGTGTCCCGTTTGGAACCTGTTTGGCGGATGTGAAGAGCTTGCTGTTAGACGTCGACTCCCCGATCGTGACCGGACGGTATGTGGAAGAGGTAAAAGTGAAGTTAATCAAAAAATATATCGGTTAAAATATGCCAACACTCCACATCATAGACCCACTACTGATTGATCAAGGTGGCCATTACCTGAGCCAGCATGTAGCACTCTGGAATTTTTGCCAATCCAGGGGCTACCAGATGGTCAGTTATTGCCATGTGGACTTTGATCCAGCGCTGATGCCGACGGGCGTCACGGTGGTGGCCACTTTTAGCGATGCTGAATTGCCCTCACTGAAAGGGCATTACTGTACGGCGCTGGGTGAGAGCAATATGGCCTGCTATCAGGCGTTGACGACGGTTGATTATCGGCAGTTCGGTGATGATGATATTGTCTTTCTCACCTCGGTGACCGCCGAGCGGGTGGTCGCCTATGGGCAGTGGCTGCGGGAGGTGGTGGGCAAAACCCAGTGTCGATACGGTCTCTACGCCCACATCAGCTCTGAGGTGGATGACACTCTGGGTCGCGATATTCGGCGCAGTGGTCTTTCGATCAATGATGACGCTTTTGCGGCGCTGGATGAAACGGTGGTTCCGAATGAGATGAAGCGATCCATGTATCGTTATCTTTTCAACAGTATTCCCGATGAGCAAATTGAACGGTTTCGGGTCTTTTATGAAGAGCCGTTCCCCAACCGCAATTTTATCGATCTGGCACAAAAGCCTGGGCTGCTCTTCATCTATCTGCACTCCCTCTACCCGGGAGCCGCGCTTGATATTGCTGATACGCCGGTTTCTTCTGAAACCATTAATGTTGCCTGTTTAGGCTCGGGTGGCCTGGGGGGCGATGGGGTGAGCAAGGGGCAGCACCTGCTGGCGAATTTGGTGGATCACGCTGCCACCCGGCACAGCAACCTCACCTTCACGGTTCAGCTGGGCAACCGGTTTTCCGAGGGCAGTATGACCGATATTCAGCGTCAACAGCATGAGTTGCTGACAGGGCGGAGTAACGTCTCTATTTACGAAGGGCTGCTGAGTTGTGAGGAGTACTGCTCGTTGCTTGAAAAATCAGATGTGATGCTGCTGCCCTACGGCCCCCGCTATCGTCACATTATGTCGGGTATTTTTGATGACGCCCTCTATCAGGGGAAGGTGTGCATCATTCCCCAACAGAGCAAAATGGCGCTGTGGATGGATCGACATAATCTGGATTTCCCGATGTTTGCACAATGGAATCGGGAGTCGATATCAGCGGCGATTGATGATGCGCTGGCGCGGCTGCCGTTTTATCGAGAGCAGGCGAGGGCGGCGCAAAAGATCCGCCGAGATAGCGGGTTGAGAAATAACCCGATTGATGTCTTCTACATCCCTTAGGGCCTGTTAACACGAATATGAAATTTAAATTAATCTATGAAAATCATGGCAATTTCGGCATCCATGTAGGGGACTATTTCCTCTATCTGAAATATGCCCTGGAATCGCTGGGGCACCGCGCCGATATTGAATACGCCTTTTGTCCGGGGGAGATGAATATTGTTCTGGAGTGTTTCAACGACACCTTCACCGAAAAGGTCGAGTCCAGCTGGACGCCGGGCACCGGCATGATCGTTATCGCCACCGAGTTTTTGACCGGCCAGACCTTTAACGACATCTACCAGGATGCCCCCGAAAACCAGATGGCATCCGACCATAACCAGCGTCGGGATTTCTGGCAGATGCGCCACAGCAACTTTATCCGCCTGGTGCCGCGCTTTTCCGCCATCTGGCACGTGTCGGATGAGCAGCAGCCGGTCTACCAGCAAGCCTTTGCGGAGCAGATTGTCGACTATCTGCCCCACGGCTACTGTGAACAGTTCGCCACGGTTAAACACCGAAGCGATAATGACAAAGATATCGACCTGCTGTTCACCGGAGCCATGACCACCTACCGCCGTCAGGTGTTGGATCAGTTGGCACAGTGTGGCTTGACGGTGGCCTCAACGGTGCAGTTTACTGCCCCCTTTCACCGTGAAGACCTGATCGCCCGCAGCAAATTAACCCTCAATATCAAGCAACACCCCGATTGGCAACATGAGTCGGTCACGCGCCTCTATTACCACATCTGCAACGATTCACTACTGATGACCGATCAATGTCGTCACACAACCGACATACACCAACATGTGATTGAGCGAGAGGGTGAATGGCTCGATGCGGTACAGCAGCAGCTATCCCAGGAGTCGTTTACCGAACGGGCGATAGCGACCAGAGAGCGTTTCGCCACAGAGCGACCGGTAGCCGAGTTGATGGCACCGCTGCTGCAACGGGTTGGACTATCATGAGCAGTGAAAAGAGGGTAGAACGGCCTTTTTTTATCGCCGAAGTCTCCAGCAATCATCAGGGTGATCTTGAACGCTGCCTGCAATTTATTGATACTGCCGCAGAGATCGGTTGTGATGCCGTCAAATTTCAACTGTTTAAAATTGACCAGCTCTTCTCGCCGGAAGTGCTGGCCGCAAGTGAACAGCATCGCCAGCGCCGACAGTGGGAGCTGCCGCTCGCATTTTTACCTGCGCTGGCTGAGCGGTGCCAACAGCGGCAGCTGCAGTTTGCCTGCACACCGTTCTATCTAGCGGCGGTTGAAGCGCTTCAACCTTATGTGGATTTTTACAAGATCGCCTCATACGAACTGCTGTGGGATGAACTGCTGCTGGCCTGTGCCAAAACCGGCAAGCCGCTGATACTCTCAACCGGCATGGCGACACGGGATGAAGTGCAACACGCAGTGGATTTGCTTAAAACCCACACCCAAAAACTGACTCTATTGCACTGCATTTCAGGTTATCCAGCCCCAGTGGATCAATGCAACCTGGCGGCAATTCAAACTCTGCGTGACAGCTGTGACTGCCCGGTGGGCTGGTCTGACCACAGTGTCAGCCCGTTGGTACTACAGCGGGCAGTGCACCGCTGGGGAGCGGAAGTCGTAGAGTTTCACCTCGACCTTGATGCCCAGGGTGACGAATATGCCGCAGGCCACTGCTGGCTACCGGAGCAGGTCGCCCCGCTTATCCGTGATATTCATGCCGCATTTGAGGCGGATGGCAGTGGAGTTAAAGCCCCGACAGCTGTCGAGCTGCCCGACCGCGACTGGCGGGCTGATCCAGAGGATGGGTTGCGCCCACTGCGGCATATTCGTCATCGGGTGTGAGCGCTGATGTCAGCCAGAGAGGCCTTTGCGTAATTCATCTCGTCCAACTGAAGGGTTCTAGGTTAAAAAATCTCAGCATAAAATAATTGCATTTAGAGATTCCACCGGGAAGAGTGGGGCCAGTTTCGACATTACAAACTCACTATATCTAAAACCGGCATCTAATTTGACATAATGAAGGTAAGAGGTTAGATTTCGATATAGCGTCATTGTTATATCGAAAACATACCTGGAAAATGAGATAAGTGGATATCCATGACTACAAGTCGGGGCTGTACCGGCAGCAGTATGAGTACAAAAGCTTCTCACCTGAGCAGATCAACCACGCTTGGGAGGTTGCCGATGGTGAACTTTTGCAACTGCTCAGTGAGGCTGACCGTGCTCTGGGAGAGTTGAACGCTTTTTCGCAACTGGTACCCGATGTTGATTTTTTTATTCGTATGCACATCACCAAAGAGGCGACGCAGTCGAGTCGGATTGAAGGCACTCGCACCAATATGGAAGAGGCGCTGCTGAATGAGCAGGATATTGATCCGGAAAAACGTGATGACTGGCTTGAAGTGCAGAATTACATTCAGGCGATCAATAGCGCTATTGAACAGCTGTCCACTCTGCCCTTATCCAATCGTCTGCTTAAAAATACCCATAGAGTCTTAATGCAAGGGGTGCGAGGAGAGAGCAAACAACCCGGTGAGTTTCGCGTGAGCCAGAACTGGATTGGTGTGAGTCTGAATAACGCGGTTTTTGTGCCGCCTCATTGTGATGAAGTAGCTGAGTTGATGAGTGATATGGAGAAATTCATTCACAATAGTGAGTTACGCATACCCCATTTGATTAAAATTGCCATTGCCCATTATCAGTTTGAGACTATACACCCGTTTCTGGATGGTAATGGCCGACTAGGTCGGCTGATGATTGCTCTGTATCTGGCGGGTTTTGGTCTGCTGCATAAACCGGCACTGTATCTCTCAGACTATTTTGAGCGCAATAAAACAGACTATGTTAATCACCTGATGGCGGTGCGTGAAGATAATCAGATGAAAGGGTGGTTGAGGTTCTTCCTGTTCGGTGTGGCGGAGACGGCGAAGAGCTCAATTCAGGTGTTCAAAGATATTTTGCTATTGAAAGAGAGGCTTGAGCGAGAGGTACTGCCCCACTTTAGTACACGCAGGCAGGAAAATGCTCAGAGGTTAATGCGCCACCTCTATAAATCTCCTGCATTGGATATTAAGATGGTGGCGCGTGTGCTGAACATCCAGGCGAATACCGCCTCGGCCCTGGTTAATGACTTTGTCAGGTACGGCGTGTTGTATGAATTGACAGGGAAGCGAAGAAATCGGATCTTCTGGTTTAAAGATTATATTATGATTTTCAAGCGTTGATGCGAGACTTTTGTACGAAAACTATTTTTCATGCAAAGGTCTCAGTGAACCACACATTTATCGCCACAAATCGGCGGGGCGTTGAGAGATACTGAGGTTGGAGAACAATAAAATGGCAGTGTCCGAAATAAACAGACAACGGCTGGTGATCATCACCGGCGGTACCCGGGGAATCGGTCTGGCGGTGGCGCGGCGGTTGGCGGCGCAGGGTTATGCGCTGGCGCTGTGGTTTCACCAACGCCAGCCTGCTGATTCACTCTCTGCTGATCTGCTTTCATCCGGTGCGGCGGCGGTGCATTGTACTCAAGTCGATGTCAGTGATCGCGCTTCGGTGGTGGTGGCTATCTCAGCACTTGAGTCGTTGCCCTATGCGGTTTACGGGTTGGTTAATAATGCCGGTATTCTGCAACAAAAACCGTTTGAGAGCCTGACGGATCAGGAGTGGGACCGAATGCTGGATGTTAATTTGAAAGGCAGCTTTATCTGCTCGCAGCAGATTCTGCCACTGCTGCGTAAAAACGGTGCAGGCTGCATCGTCAATATCGCCTCTTCCGGCGGTCAGTTGGGCGGCACTCTGGCGGTGCATTATGCGGTGAGCAAAGCGGGGGTGATCGCCTTGACCAAATCCCTGGCACGTCTGGGGGCGGATGAGCAAATTCGGGTCAACTGCGTGGCTCCGGGTCTGATTGAAACCGAGATGACCGAACAGGAGATCTCATCCCCGGCGGGTAACCAGAAAGTGAATCAACTGATTCCACTACGGCGGGTGGGGCAGCCCGATGAAATTGCCGATGCGGTGAGTTTTTTACTATCTGAACAGGCCAGCTACGTCACCGGCCAGACCTTAAATGTGAATGGCGGTCTGTATATGGGCTGAGTTGGCCCAAAGGAAGCAGCTTTGAAGAAACTACCCTGGCACCGCGTAAAACGGCTGAAGCGCCAAACCGCAGCGCAGCCGTTGCAGCAATACCGCCACTGCCCCGCCTGTGGTGAGGGAGAAAAACAACCTGTGGCCACGGCGCCACTTCTTGCTCTGGATGACTTCCAGTTCTTCACCGACCAGCATGGGATGAATCGGGCAGATCACCATATTGTGGTGTGTGCTCACTGTGGCCTGTTGTATACCAATCCCTGCTATACCCCCGCCGGTTTTCAACAATTGTTTGAAAAAGCGGGCCTGAGTTACGGGCACACCGCTGGGCGTATTATTGAACAGGTTGAGTGGCTTACCCAGCACTTCCCCCAGACGCAATCACTGCTGGATGTGGGGTGTGGTAATGGTGATTTGTTAAAGGCACTGCCGCAGACGATGCAACGCTTTGGTATGGATGTGGATCAACAGGTGCTCAACGATGCGGCACAACGATCACCGGATATCACCTTCAAAGGGTGTGACTTTGATGGGTTGAATGATTTACCACAGAGTGATGTGATCACTCTGTTTCATGTGTTGGAGCACCTTGCTAACCCCGGTGACTTTTTAAAGCGGCTGCGCCAGCTTGCTAGGGCAGGGGCCGCATTGGTGGTGGAGGTACCGGTGATTGACCGGGCCGCTGAGACGCAGGATCGGGATATTGTCGGCTTTTTCACCATCCAGCACCTCACCCATTTCAGTAAAATATCTCTGGAGAATTTGTTGGCCGTCAATGGCTGGCGAGTGCGCTCTGCTGAGGCGATGGATGGTTATAACGGCTGGCGGGTGGTGGCTGAGCAGAGCGAATTGAAGCAGACAGAACAGGTCAAGGATGAGGCGGCTCTGCAGGCGGCAAACGCTTACCTTGCGGTGTGGTGTGATAATGTTGCTGCGGTAAAAAAACGGATTCAAACACTCCACGGTAAACCACGTATTATGGTGTGGGGTGCGGGCCAACACAGCGAATATTTAGCCCTGTTGACGAAGCTGTTCCGGTTGGATGCCGAGTTTGTGATGGTAGACAGTGACCCGCTGAAACAGGGGCAGAGCTACCACAGCATACCGGTATTAGCCCCCGAACAGGTGCCGGAATCGGCGTGGCTGGAGGATGATTTTCCGATTGTTATCTCAACCTACGGTGGGCAACAGAGTATCGAGCGGCTGCTTAAGTCGAAAGGCGTCGACCCGTTAAGAGTGCTTTCCCTTTACGACCGAACACAACGCTATTAGGGATGTAGAAGAAGTTAAAGTACCGTTATTAGGCCGAATTTTTGTTCATCCTATCTAGGCTGGTATTGGGCGCATAGTGGGCTACGCAACGAATACCGGCCTAGATAGGGTGGGAAAAAAGACAAGTAAGAGCGGTATTTTAATAAATTCTACATCCCTTAATGAAAGGTTAATCATGAGCACCGGTGCACAACTTGTTATTGAGACTCTGCTGAACTACCAAACGCCACGTCTCTACGTCTACCCCGGCGGCACCATTGCGCCGCTGCTGGATGAAGCCAAGCGAGCGGGGCTGGCTATTTTCTGCGCTCGCCATGAGCAGGGGGCGGGTTATGCGGCTCTGGCGGCGGCCCGGCTCTGCCAACAGCCACAGGTGGTGATGGTCACTTCCGGGCCTGGGGTGACCAACGTCATCACCTGCATTGCCGATGCCTATTACGACTCAACTCCGCTGGTGTTGATTACCGGCCAGGTGGGCAGTGGAGACCTCTCTGCCGGTCGGCCAATTCGCCAGCGGGGTTTTCAAGAGGTGGATACCCCGGCGCTGCTGAAGACGATAACCAAAGCGCAGTTTCAGCCAACAGCACCGGAGCAGTTGGCCCAGGTGATGGCGGATGCCTTCACCATTGCCAGCCAGGGGCGGCCCGGCCCGGTGGTGATCGACCTGCCGATGGATGTGCAGCGCAATGCGCTGCCAGCCCCCGTGGCGGTGGTGCCGATTCAGGCCACTGACACAACGTTGGCGGGCGATTTGTCTCTGCTGTGTCAGCAAATTGCAGCGGCTCAGCGGCCATTAATTATTGCCGGGCAGGGGGTTTTGCTGTCCGGAGCGAGTAACGCGCTTCGTTTATTAGCCGCATCCGGTATTCCGGTGTCACACTCGTTGCTGGGGTTAGGGGCTATTCCCGGCGATTCCAATCTGAACCTGGGTTTTCACGGTCACACCGGTCACCCGTGTGCCGGGGTGGCGATTCAGCAGGCGGATCTTTTGTTGGTGATCGGCTCCCGTCTGGATCTGCGCCAGACTGGTAATCAGTTCGATCGTTTTGCAGAAAAAGCACGCATTGTGCGTATTGACCTAGATCGGGATGAAGTGGCCGAGAGCCGCATCCGCCACGATCAATGGATTAATGGTGATGTGAAACAAGTGCTCGATGCGCTGTTACCGATGCTGGCGAAGGTGACACTGCCCGACTGGCAGCCGTGGCTGAATCAGATTGCCGAATGGAAGCAACAGCACCCCCTCAAACCGATGCAAAACAGCGGTCTGTTACCACAGCAGGTGATTGAGGTGGTGGATCAAATCAGCGCCGGAAAAAGGGTAATCTGCACCACCGGTGTCGGCTCTCACCAACACTGGGTAGCGCGCCATTTCACCTTTGATGTACCGCAGCGGCGTCTGTTAACCTCCGGCGGTCACGGGGCGATGGGCTACGATCTGCCCTCCGCCGTGGGCGCACAACTGGCCGACCCGGATGCGCTGGTGCTGTGTCTGGTGGGTGATGGTTCATTTCAAATGAATATTCAGGAGTTGGCGGCGATTCGTGAATACCAACTGCCGATAAAGATTATCGTGCTGGATAACCATCGGCTGGGTCTGGTCTCACAGTTTCAACAGTTTAACTGGCAAGATGACCCCACCACCGGTGAAAAGTGGAACCCCGATTTCGCGGTAATCGCCCAGGGGTACGGGATTGAAAGCTATGTGATCAACGAAGCGTCACAACTGCAACCGGTATTGGCGCAAGCGTTGAACAGCCCGCAGGCAGCACTGGTGCACTGCCAAGTGGCGGTGGCGGAAGATATTACCCCGATGCTGCTGGCAGGCCAGACATTGGATAAGATGTGGTCTGCCCATGAGTAAAACCCTGCTGGTTATTAGTGGTGGCTCGGAAGCCATTCCCGGTATTCAGCGCGCCAAAGCGATGGGCTGTCGGGTAGTGGTGAGTGATCAGAACCCGCAAGCCCCCGGCTTTGCCCACGCCGATGATCAGCTGATTGCCAGCACCTACGATGTGGCAGAAACCCTCGCCGCAGCAAGTCATTATCACCACACTATCGGAGCGATTGATGGCGTGATTTGCCTGGCGACGGATGTACCGCTCACCGTGGCGAGTGTGGCGCAGGCGCTAGGGTTGCCGGGCCTGTCGATCGATACCGCGCAACGGGCTGCCGACAAGCTGTTGATGAAACAGTGCTTTGTGGCACAGGGCATTGCAACACCCTGGTTTTCCGAGGTGGAATCAGCACAACATCTGGCTGAGCTGGTGGCCGAACAGGGCAGTGACCTGGTGATTAAGCCGGTGGATAGCCGGGGTGCACGCGGTGTCTTGCAGCTGAGTGCCGTGGCTGATCTGAATTGGGCATTCCAACAGGCCGAATCCTTTTCACCCTCGGGGCGGGTGATGGTGGAACAGTTTCAGCACGGCCCACAAATCTCTACCGAATCGATTCTACTGAAGGGTCAGGCGATCACGCCGGGCTTTATCGATCGTAACTACGAATATTTGCACACCTTCGCCCCGCACATTATTGAGAACGGTGGCCAACAACCCTCCATTCTGAATGACAAACAGCGGCGGCAGGTGAGTAATCTGGCAGAACAGGCCGCCGCCGCCATGGGCATCAGCAGCGGTATTGCCAAGGGTGATATGGTGCTGACGCCGGATGGCCCTAAGGTGATTGAAATGGCCGCCCGACTCTCCGGTGGTTGGATGTCGAGTGATCAAATTCCCGCTGCCACCGGGGTTGATATTGTCGGTGCAGCAATCAAACTGGCGCTGGGTGAACCGCTTACTCTGGATGACTATCAAGCGACACAATACCGGGGGGTGGCGATTCGTTATTTTTTCCCACCCCAGGGCCGGTTGCACTCGATCCATAATGCCGAAGAGGCGGCTGCTCAGGAAGGGGTCTATCGCCTGGGATTTTTTGCCTCACCGGGTGATCAACTGGCGGAGGTGACCAATCACACCCAGCGGGCCGGTTACGTGATCACCTTGGGTGACAATTGTGCCGAGGCAGTGGCCAAGGCGCAGCAGGTGGTCGATAGTGTGCAGTTTGAGGTGGAATAATGGCTAAGGAGCGGGCCAAGGTGTTGGCGGTAGTGGCTGCGCGCCTGAACTCAAGTCGTCTGCCAGGAAAACAGTTACTGGATCTGGCCGGTGAGCCATTGATCGAGCGCCTTTTCCAGCGTTTGCAGCAGGTGGCGGAAATTGATCAGCTGGTTTTGGCGACCACCGCAGATCCATATAACCAGCCGCTGCTTGAGTGGGCCGAACAATCGGGCAGAATTGCTTTTGCCTACGGCGGTGAGATTAACGATGTGGTGGGGCGTGTGGATGCCGTGGTGCAAAAATACGGCGCTGATATTGTGCTGTTCTGCTGTGGCGACTCCCCGCTAATTGAACCCTCAACCCTCTCCAGAATGATTGCCGCACTGCAACACAACCCGGCGGCGGAATATGTCGCGCTGCGCCCGGCGGCATCAGGAAAAACAGTGATTCATGAAGGGTTTTACCCCTACCGACGTTCGGTATGGGATCGTATTGTCAGCACCTCAACTACCCCAGAATATCGTGAGCATGTGGGGCTAGCGATCCACTCGTTTGTTGCCGATTTGCAGCACGTTTATGTGGATGAACCGGCAATCTTCTCCTGCGTTCAACAACGCATCTCGGTGGATACCATTGCCGACTATCACTTTATGCATGCCATCTACCGCCGCTGGTATGCCGAGCATGAACCGCTCTCCATCGTCTCCCTCCCCTGGGTGATTGCACAGCTTCAGGCAGACGAAACACTCGCGGGTATCAACCGCAACGTTCAACAGCGTGCCCCCGGCCAAAAGCCGCTACGGGTGTTGGTGGTTACCCAGTGTGGTGAGCAGGTGGGGCTGGGTCACTTGGCCCGCAGCACCGTGGTGGCGCGTCGGTTTCAGGAGCAATCCGCCGCCGCTGTCACGCTGTTGCTACAGGGTGATCAGGTCGACTACGCGCCGCTGGCGCTACTGCCAAAAACGGTAATCAGCTGGGGGGAGGGGTTAAGAGAAACAGTGACGACCTGGCTTGAAGAACACCCGCTCGATGTGGTGATTTTTGATCTGGCCGTAATCGACAATCCAGCGGAATTTTCCGCACTACTTCAGCAATTAGGCGATAAAAATATCATCAGAGTGGCGATTGATGGTCTGTTTGAATCGGAGGCCTGGCTGGACTATATCCATGTGCCGTCGTTCTACCTTGCTCCGCAAAGAGAGCGGCAGATTAATCCGGAAAAAATATCGTACGGTTGGGACCACTACCTGCTGCCCGGTGTGGTGACAATTTCCCGCTGGCAACCTGGCCGCCGACTGCTAGTGATGAGCGGTGGCAGTGACCCGCAGGCACTGGGTCAGCAGTGGCCGACAATGCTCGATCAGCAACTGACCGAGCCAATGGAAATTATCTGGATTCAAGGGCCGTTTGCAGCGAAGCCAAAGATCGCCGCCAACTCTCACCACCAATGGCAAGTATTGAAAAACCCGGCGGATCTTCTGTCAATAATGGCAAACTGCCACTATGCCCTTTGTCTCTATGGCGTCAGTTTTTTTGAATTACTCCAACGAGGGATACCAACAGTGGTGCTGGGTGCAACGGTAGAGCCACAAGAAATGGCGGCACTGGCCAATGAGCAGGTGGCCAGCGTGGCGGCATCACCTGTTGCGGCAGTGCAGCATCTACAAGCGCTACTTGATGATACCGATTTGGCCAGGCACTACCACCACCGTGCACAGGCGTTAATGGGCGACAAGCAGGGGGCGGACACACTGGTCACCCGTGTTCAAACATTGACCGGAAAGGTGCCGACGTGACCCCGGTATACGCCATCTTCCACCTCAACCTCGCCTTCTCCTCCATCCGGGAAGATCAGCGCGAGCAAGTGATTCAGCACTGCTACACCCCGCTGCTCGATCTGGTGGAACATCACCATCTTCCGCTCGGCATTGAACTGACCGCCTGGACACTCAACTGTATACAGTCACATAGCCCCGCCTGGGTTACACGCTTCAAACGGTTGCTGGATGAAGGCCGCTGCGAGCTAATCGGCAGTGGCCACACCCAAATGATTGGCCCACTGGTACCCTATGAAGTGAACCAGTGGAACCAGCAGTTCGGTGTGGCGGGTTACCAAGCCCTGCTCGGGGTAAGGCCATCGCTGGCGCTGGTCAATGAAATGGCCTACTCATCGGGCATGGTTGAGCTGTATGGCGGTGCCGGTTACCAGGGTATTGTCATGGATCGGGATAATATTATGCTGGCTCTCGGTATGACCGATGGCCGCTGCCTACCATCCAGCCACGCCCTCGGTTGTGATGGACATACCCTACCCGTGTTGTGGTCAGACACCGTGCTGTTCCAAAAACTTCAGCGTTACGCCCATGGCGATATCTCCCGCCAAGACTACCTGGACTATCTCTCCAAACGTACAGAACAGAGTGTCGCACCGTTGCCACTCTACAGTAACGATGCCGAGATTTTTGACTTTCGCCCCGGTCGCTTTAGTGACGAATCGACCAACCACCGCGAGAGTGAATGGTTGCGTTTGCGCGAGCTATTTTGTTCACTGGAGCAGAGCCGCTGGCTACTGCCCTCCCAAGCGCTCAAGTTACAATGCGAAAAAGATGGAGAGAGCACTCCCATGCCACTCACCTCGGTGCAGCAGCCGATTCCGGTAAAAAAACAGGCCAAATACAATATTAGTCGCTGGGCGGTTACCGGGCGAAATGACCTGTGGATAAACACCCTCTGCCACCGCATCTACCAAACCATTCGAACGCAAAATCACGAAGACGACAAACGGCAGTTATGTGAGTTCTGGGCCAGTGACCTGCGTACCCATATTGGTGACGAACGCTGGCATCACTACCAGACAGCGCTGCAGCGATTCTGCCAACAGCGCAACATCTCACTGCAAAAAGAGCAACCGCCAGCCAGACGACCGGCAAAGGAACTCATCAATCCGGACTTTAAAATCGAACATGATGACGAAGGAATCTACCTAACCATCAGCCACCCCCTAGTGCGTCTGGTGCTCAATCTCCGGCGCGGTTTAAGCATTGAATCCCTCAGCTTCAAACGTCACGAATTTGAACCAATACTGGGCACCTTGAGCCAAGGCTACTTTGAGTCGATTGAACTGGCCGCCGACTTCTACAGCGGCGCACTGGTAGTAGAGATCCCCAAAGAGCACCGCAGAGTGACAAATCTGGAGTGGGTAGAACCCGAAATCAGTGGCTCAGCCACACAATTAACCCTCACCGCAAAACACCAAACCCCCTATGGTGAAATAATAAAATCGATCATCATCAATGCGAGCGATGGCTCGATTACAATTGAAAACAGCCTGAAAAAATGGTCTCACCAACACGCCTCAATTAGATTCAACGCACTCACCCTGCTCAACGGGTGGCAAAAACAGGTAGTAGTAGAGAGTCGAAGTGGCGGCCCCAAAGCCGACTTCTTTGCCCTCGACCGGACAGTCGAACACGGCAAACCCGCCTCCTCCACCATCAGCTGCACCACCGGGCTGGGTGGCGAGTCGGGTCAACTGATCCTGCATCAGGGTAGGCGCAAATTAATACTCTCATGGAACCCCGCACACTGCGCCGCACTACCGATGCTACAGCACAACATCTGCTCACCCGGCGCACTAAGCCGAATCATCTTCTCCCTAAGCGAAGTAGACGAAACCAAACACCACGGTGGTGATATTTTGCCCTTCATCCTCACCTACACCGCAGGCTAAAGCCTGCGCCTACCCGGTTGGGTGGCTATTGTAGGAGCAAACTTCAGCTTGCGAAAGGATTGCAAAATGGTTGAGGTATTTATTGCAGGCTAAAGCCTGCTCCAATGAGTTTGGTCGCCAGAAAGATTGAAAAGCGACAGATGTTGGGCTTGATTTATAACTCAACCAGCAAAGACTGACTCTGTTTTGCTTCTTACGAAGCGTTATTGGCGTAACAACCATTATATCAATGGGTTAAACGAGGATTGCCTTTTTTATGAAATATTCGGGTTAAAATAATGGTTGATAAAATTCATTTGCCTTCTATTGTTGATTAACAATCGCCTTGGTATCTTTTCTATTCTTAAAGAAAACAGTATCGGTGATTTACAAAAATTCATATTTTACATTAGCGAGAGACCTTTGAACGAGCGAACATGATGCAAATCGCATAATTTGGGATAATGGCCTTAACAATCAATGTTCCGGAAAAACCTTAAGCAACGCAGCTTGACTGAATCGATGCTAATTGAATATGACGCGTTGGCCTCTCATTGATGTTTTGCTGTCAGAGATACACGTAAAAACGCAAGGAGAAAAAATGTGGCCGTCTTTAATGATGCTCAAAGCGCTATTGCTGCAAAGTGGGTATAGCCTCAGTGATTCAGGCGTTAAAAAGCAGCTTGCTTGAAATCTGTTATTTCGGCGAGTTATCAGCTTGGATGTTTAGGGATCTATCCCCGATCACGGTACCTTTTGGCATGTTAGACAAAAGCTGAAAACATACTCATACAGTTGGAAAAGCGGTTACTTGAAATCAATCAGCCACTCTTGGAAAAAGGGCTGTATATAAAATCAGGTGAAATCAGTATTGTTGATGCTAGCGTAATTGAAACCAATCAATGCTATCCCAACAGGCGAAAAAACGGTAGCTCAGCTCAAGACCCTGAAGCATAGTGGAATGTGAAAGCTGCTTCAGATAGAACGAGAAAAAAACGTCTGGTTATAAAGCTCACATCAATGTTGATGAAGATGGCTTGATCAGAAAAACAGGTTACAGTGCAGGTAATTCACATGATTTCAACTTTCTACTGAGCGGAGAAGAGACGGCAATCTACGCTGACAGCTCTTATCTCAGTGAAGAACAGAGGCGGTTGTTGAATCAAAGGCGCTTACTGCAGTCGCCCCCTGACAGACAAAAAAAGTATTTTATCGTATACATTCAGGAGTTCGATGCACCGTTGAACAGGTATTCGGGGTATTGAAATTACACTATGGGATGGCAAAGGCGCGTTATCTTGGATGGGTACAAAACCGGGCTCGATTTGAGCTGATGTGTGTCGCGCACGATATTAAACGAGGCGTATCAATTCAGCAGGCATGTTATGCCTAAAAATGGAGAAACAGAATGGAAAGGGATGTTTGTTCTGGAATAGTTCATGAAATCGCCCTTTTTTGAAGGTTTCCCCTAAAAATCATGATCCTCAATTAGGAGAGAGAAGATGAAAAAAGCAGGAATGGACAAGACGTATTATCAAAATCTAGTCTGTATGGTTATAGCGGGAATGTTAGCATTAACAAGCTTTTCATCGTTTGCAGCACCCTTTGCATACATTGGTAATAGTTTCGAAAAAGTCATTATTGACACAGCGACAAATACAGAAGTAGACACAATAGCTGTGTTTCAGGTTGGTAAAGTTGCAGTACACCCTTCAGGTGACTTTCTATATGGACTTAAATTTGGGCGCTACGGTGGGTTGCTTAATGTCTATGACACCAGTAATAACAACCTATTAGCAGAAATTCCTATGGCAGACGAGTTTGTTACAATGAGCCATCTGGATCTTGTAGTGCATCCCAGTGGGGACTTTGTTTATGTCATGAGCACCTCGCATGAATCAACTGGTAACCGGCTAATACTTTCAATTGTTGATACAAATATTAATGCTATATCTGCAACAATAGAAGTTTCCGAAGTTTCCACTCAAGGAGCGATCATTTTGGCAATCCATCCAACAGGTGATTTCTTATATGTGGCCAATCGTTCAGAGGGGGCAATAACTGTCTTTGATACAAACACTCTTCAATCTGTTGCTAAAATTGATATAAATGGAGGGTTTTCGGGTTTAGCAGTACATCCAACTGGGCAATACCTATACACATCCGGAGGACGTGTTCAAGTAATTGATACCACGACGTATAGTGTTGTTGATTCAATCCTTACCAATAGACCTTCGAGTGATGTAAAAATACATCCAGATGGAAATACTATCTATGTTTCACATTATAGAAACAGGTCGATAACAGTCATTGATGTTAATGCAAACACAGTGACAACAACTATTTCGTTACCATATTACCCTAATGCCATAGCGATGCATCCAAGTGGTGATTTCTTATATATGATTGGGATCCGGTTTGCTGACGGCTGGGAAAGCGTTGTAGCCGTTATCAATACGGATAATAATCAAGTAGCAGAGGTGCTCAGTTATAGAGGATTGTATGGCAGTCTTGTTATCGGTCCTATGCCTGAACCTGTCGGTGGCACAGCCAGCGGAATCTCCTCGATATCCGTTATTTGTACTAACACTACCTCTGGGCAGTCGGTATCGATTGGCTTGAGTGGCAGGAATTCATGGAATTGTGAGTCAAATGGCTTGCAGGTAAATAACGGTGATTCAGTTGAAATGATCGTTACGGGAAATACGAATTAAATAGTTCAAACCTGACCTGGCACCAAATATCAGGGCCCCCATGATTTAACCGCATAGCGAAAATCTAGGGGGATTTCCCCTGAGCAGCACTTTCCGCTAACGATCACCGGCCCATAAATAGGGGGTGTTCAGGGCAGTTTCAAAAAAGTTTTTGTAAGCTTTTATCAAAAAATTCCAGTAGTGTCCGGTTAGGGAATTGCAGTAATTAAAGCGAAGGAGCCCCTTATCCGGTTCATCGGTTAAAAAATGAACGGGTGATAAAAGAAGCCACCTGCTTATCAAAGCCATTGTGCGGGGTTACCACGGGGGGTTTATTCCAAAGGCGGGGGTAGCTCCTTTTAGCCTTTACGCCTTTTTTAACCAATAAATCGGATAAGTGGCTCTCGGGTTTATTGAGGCGTAATGGCTATTGGTTTTCTTTGGTGGTTATTTGATTATTTATCATAGTGGTTTTGGGTGAGTCACAACCCAAGCTACCATTGTTTATCAGGGGGCATGGTTGGTTATTTTGCATTTAGCGATGCAATCTTTGCCTTACAAACCTCTTCGGTTAGGGTTTGTAATTTGTCCACTTCTTGGGCTAGCCAGTTAAGTTCTTCTTCGGTGATTTCGTAGTGCTCTGAATAGCGGGCATCAACATAGGCATGTTTTAGGCGTTGGAAGCTACGGCGATTGAATTTGCTGTTGCTGGTGAAATTGTCGAAATAGCGTGCATCCTGTTGAGCGCATAGCGAACGCAGTTGTGCGATGCTGTGGGTTTTGGGCCGATAATTGGTGCAGGTTAGAAGCGTGCAGCCGTAAAAGCGTTCGACTGTTTGGTGAAGCATAAATGCTGCAAAGTGATCATCACTGTCTTGTATTGCAATCTTGAAATGTTTATAAAATTTTTGGGCACTTTCAAACCACTGCTCAAAATGTTTTTCTGCAATAACCTTCTGCTCTTGAAGGGTAAGGTTTCCCGGTTGAACCAGCTCTTTTTTACTGTAGCTGTAGAGCTCGATACCTTGTTGTCGAATGTCTTTGAAAAAGTAGTGCCCTTTGTGAAGGTAGTTGCTAATGTCTTCAATGGTGTGGGTGATTAAACCAACAGGCGTGCTGATGCGTCGCTGAATATTATCGTCAATAACATTCCATAATTCGTACTCTTCAATAAGGGCTGGGTCGTTAACAATAAGCAGAATATCGTAATCACTAATATAGCCGTTGGTGGGGTCATAAACCCAAGTGCCTTTGGCATGGCTACCAAAGAGAATGATTTTAAGAATACGGTAACGAGCCTTAGCATCATTTTTAGTGGCTAGATATTTGTCTAATTCATCGCGCAGCAGGGTGGCAATGGTTTGCACATCCTGTTGTTTTTGTTGGGGGAGATGGCCTAAGCTCGTTTTCATCTGTTTATGGTACTACAGCGCCGCTCTAAAATTGATGTTTTATGGTTGATTTTGTAGTAAGTAGCTCAGATGGAGCTTGCGCAATCTGAGGATATTCGCCATCAACCAAATAACAGGCCACCCTAGATTCTACACCCCTTAGGCGGGGTTAATTGTTAACAGCGTTTCACCAGGCTGGCGCTTGACGGTGATGGTATTACCTTCGGTTCGGTAGGTTAAATAGCAGATGTGACGGGGGTTTGATAATACCTGTGGGTTGAAGATGGCATAGGTATTACCCACACAGCGGGCAGAGCGGGATAACAGGCCGGGGTGTCCGTCGTGGTGAATTCGAGCGCCAACCGGTTGGGTGAGTCGGTAGCTGTTGGGTGACGGATCAATCAGTGCGGGGAATGTCTCTAGTTTTGAGATGAAGTTGAGTAGTCCGGCATCGCATCTTATCCGGTAGACTTTGCGTTCAATGACAATGCCATCAAGGGTATGCCACCCGGCATCTTCAAGTAAGTTGGTTCGCCAGTGGTGGGCGGTCTCGTGGATGCTGGTTTCTAAGTCGTTTGCGCCATACCAGACACCGAATGAGCCATCTGAGTAGCGGCTTTTGGTGATGTTTTCGAAGGGGTAGTTGATCGCTTCGTTAAATATCGCCTCTTCAAATGGCCGGTCAATCACCGGTTGGTTTGAGGTATAGGTGTGGGGTTTGGTTGTCAGCTCCAGGTTGATTGCCGCTTGCCACCCGTCGGGTGAGTCTGTCAGGTCGTCATATAGATCTTGAGATTCCCGTACCGATACAATATTGCGATGAATGTCACCGTGTACATCGGCGAGAGTCAGCCCGTCAAACAATCCATCCATTAGCGGCCTCGCGCTCGATCCAGATAGGCTCGAACGATTAACAGTCCTGCAAATCCTCTCTGCTTGATTGATTCAGCCGGGGGCATTCCTTCAAAGGCTCGGTTGCGCTGTGTCATCCAGGCGTAGGCCAGCTCCCGATTGTGGGGGAATAGTAACCGCAGTGACTTATGGATGCTCATTAAAATACCCACGCGCTCCAGTAGATCCCGATTGGGTGCCAGTGGCTCCCCTTTGCGGTAGCGGGTTAATGCACCTCGGTTGGTGATTGACAGGCCCAATAAAGAGAGCTGGTCTTCGGTGGAGAGTTGCCAGTGTTCAAACAGTTTCATGACCATTTTGGCCAGTTCAGATCGGTCTGTTTTTGGTTCTTCAAAGGGTTGATTGATTGCAAGCATGATAGACACCTCTGCGATACATACATGGTTTAAGTATAACGCATGATGTTGCAATTGCAACGCAAGGTGGGGCTATTCGTTTGAAGAGGTGCTGAATAAGGTGGGTTGTTTTTTACTTGATTACCGACCTCCTTGTCGGCATCAGTCTGAATTTAGCCTGATTTTTAATGGTGCAGTGCGCTCTCCACTTCGGCAAAGGTGTTGGCAATTTCGATGACTTCGACATGTTTGTTCATCAGTCGGCTGATGTGTGACAGTGAGAAGATGCCGCAGATGCTCTGTGTTCCGTCGGCCTGGCGTTCGGCGACCAGTATGTGGTGTCGACCACTGCGCTTGAGTGTGGTGAGTATATTGCCGGTTTTGGCATACTCTACGTCACTGAGGTCAAGTACCTGGATCTGTTCAATCGGTGTCATGACATCTTTGACATCAATGTCGTCTCGTTTGCAATTTACCCGCTGCATGTGTTTTATCGGTTTCTCTCCCAGTATGTCGATGCTGGTGATGATGCCTTTGAGATGCTGCTCTTCATCCACTACAAATAACATGCGTACCGCCCGCTCGATCATCTGGCGGTTGGCTGTTTTTAGTGGTGTATTGGCACGGGTGGTGGCCGGGATGACGTGGTTAAGGTTGGTCATCACTTTGGCGGCGGAGCTCTCTTCGGTTATTTCTGTCATGTAGTCGGGTCTGGGTTGTACGATCGGGGTGGGTTTTTTGAGTGTTGTTTGTTGAATTGCGGCATACTCTGAATACATAGTTTCCTCTCCTTATTATCAACATTACGACCAACTTGAGAAGGCTCTGAATAAGTTTGGTTAGAACTATTTCAGAGCCTTCTTAAAGCTAGTTGAGTAATCTTGATTGATCAAGTCAGGAATTATATTCTGTCACCGCGCCGGGATGAGGCTGCTGTTTGCTAATGATGTGAAGCTTTCTGTGCAACCACAAGTGGCTTGGGTGGGTTTGCAATGGTGGTTTGGGTATTCATCATTTGGCTGATGTGTGAAAGTGAAAAGGTACCGCAAATGGTGAGTGTACCATCGTCTAGGTAGTCGCCGATGAGAGCGTGGTGTCGGCCGCTGTCTTTGAGAGTGCTGATAATGTCGCCCACCTTGGCGCGTTCGATGTCGCTGTAGTCCAGTATCTCTATCTCCCCGATGGGGGTCATCAGCTCTTTCACTATAATGTCGTGGGTGGCACACCGAAAGTGCTGCATATATTTGAGGGGTTTCTCTCCCAGCAAGTCATTACTGGTGATAACGCCTTGTACTTGTTGTAACTCATCCAGAACAAACAGCATGCGTACGCCACGCGCTATCATCTGCTGATTCGCCTCTTTTAGGCCGGTATTTTCATTCGTTGTTGCCGGGGTGATCAGATTCAGGTCGCTCATTACTTTGAATGCCGGGCTCTCTTCGGTAATATCAATGGTGTATTTGCCGGAGGGCGGGGTGAGCGGGGTTGGTTTTGCTAATATCGATTGTGGGATGGGTGCATAGTGTGCGGCCATGATTGCCTCTCCTAGTGTTTTTGTGCATTGAGTCTTAAACACTAGTTCAGCAGTGTGAATTGTTCAAGGTGGTGGATCTGCCAAGGGAGGTCACGTATTGGAAATATTGGAAAGAGGAGAGCACAGAAGAGGTGTTGAAAATTGGTAGCGGGGACAGGATTTGAACCTATGACCTTCGGGTTATGAGCCCGACGAGCTACCAGACTGCTCCACCCCGCATCAACTGGAGCGCATAGTACCAGTTTAATCGCGTAATGCGAGAATTATTTCAGTTTTATCTGTTTTTTATCGCTATAAACACCTGTTGGCAGTATTTAGGTTATAATAACGCCCTTTCCCCTGATGGATGTGTGTGATGAGTTCTGATCCTGATAAGTTAGTAAAGAAGCATGATCAGTTGATTCATTCTGAGATGTTGAAAGTCACTTCCCATGTGCAGCGTCGCAGCCATGATTGGATGATTAATACCGTGATGCTTGAAGGTATTGATGTTCCGTTTAAGTATAAGCGCAAGCGTAAGTATAAATCCCTTGAAGATGCACAGGTTAATCTGACCTATTATCGAGACAGCGAAAAGGTCGCTGGTTTTGAGATGGAGATTATGACCGTGGTGCGTATTAAGCGGGCCTAAGGGGTGTAGAATTTATTAAAATACCGCTCTTACTTGTCTTTCCCCCCACCCTATCTAGGCTGGTATTCGTTGCGTAGCCCACTATGCGCCCAATACCAGCCTAGATAGAGTGAATGAAAATCCGGCGTAATAACGGTATTTTAATTTCTTCTACATCCCTAAGCGCTCGCTCACGCCGAAACAAATGAGCACGGTTTCTGCTCAGCCTGAATTTTATCCGGACAATTCATAAGTCATGTGCAACTTGGCTTGTCTATTGATTCCACAGGAAACATTTATTCAGTCGTTCGTCATCACTGATACGAAGCTCCTTCATGACTTTCCCTGTAAAACCAATATCCTGTGCGATCTTTGCGCAAATTCATGAAATGTCCGGGTTAACCAAACTCATTCATCGCTTTTTTTCGCGGGTTTTCTGTCGCGAAGAGAGTAGCTTGCGTGGTGGCTTTTCGGTAGCATGGCGAGCTTGTTGATTGTTCTGGAATAGATTATGGGTGTTAACCTGCTTGCTCTGTGGCGGGCTTCACGGCCAATGATGGTGTTGGTGAGTGTTTTTTCGGTGTTATTGGCGTTAGCGGTTGCTGCAGGTCACGGGGTTTCTGTGGTGCCACTTGAGGCGGGTTTGCTGATGTCGGGGGTGGTGTTGGCCCACGTTGGTTTTAATCTGCTGTGCAGTTATCACGATGTGGCAAGTGGCTTCTCTTCCCGGTCGGTGGCAATGCCATTCAGTGATACGACGATGCTGCTTGAGGCGCAGAGTCGGTTGTTGAAACGGGCTGCCGTTGCGCTGATTGCGTTGGCTCTTTTGGTGGGCGGCTATTTTGTTTTGGCCCGGGGGCTGGGTTTACTCTTTCCAATACTCTTCTCGCTATTGATGGTGGTCAGCTATCACCGCTGGTCGCTACGTAAACCGCATGTTGGCTTGATTCTTCCCGGTATTATTTTAGGGCCGATACTGATTGTCAGTAGCTACTACGCACTCACCGGAGTGTATGATTTTGATGCGCTTTATGTGTCGCTGGCCTCATTTTTTCTGATCTGCAATCTATTTTTGCTGAATCAATATCCAAATTATTATTTAAACCTTGAGCTGAGTCGGTTCTATTTCCCAGTGGTTTACGGTACCAAGCGCAGCAGTGTGGTGCATGTGGTGTTTTCGCTAGGTGTTCTGTATGTGATTGGTATGGGTGATATTATTGGCTTGTTGCCTGAGCAATCCCCCTGGGCAATGCTGCCGATGCTGTTGGCACTCTATGCGGTTGTGGGTGGTTTTAAATTCGGCACCGATGGTGAGCGCTTGAAACCCCACTTATGGGCGAATATGGCGGCACTGTTGCTGGTTGAATTGATGTTGGTTGCTTTGCTTTTTTGTCAGCCACTCTCATCTTAGTTGAAAGGTGAACAAAAATTCGGCGTAATAACGGTACTTTAACTTCCTCTACATCCCTAAGTTACAAAAAATCAGATCCCATACGTCGTGTCCTAAGCGATGCCCCCGTTGCTCAAAGTGGGTGAGGGGACGGTGGTCGGGGCGCGGGGCAAACTGGTTGCTCTCTTGGGTGTTGCTAAAGGCGGGGTGGGCGATCAGCTGTGTCATCATATGCTGTGCATAATTTTCCCAATCCGTTGCCATGTGGATGACGCCCCCCCTTTTCAGCTTTTTGGCGAGTAGATCAAGAAGTGAGGGCTGCACAATGCGTCGCTTATGGTGGCGTTTTTTGTGCCAGGGGTCGGGAAAGAAGAGTTGAAAGCGGTCCAGGCTGTTATCCGGAACCTGCTGTTTTAATACCTCGATGGCATCGTGATGACAGAGGCGAATATTGCTGATGGTCTGTTCTTCAATTTGCAATAGCAGGTTGCCGATGCCGGGACGATGGACTTCAATACCAATAAAGTCATTTTCCGGTTGGTTTTTCGCCATTTCAGCCAGCGAGACTCCATTGCCAAAACCCACTTCGAGCACCCTTGGTGCCTGGCGGTTAAAGAGCTGGTCGAGATCGAGTGGCTGCTGGTTATATTCAATGCCATAAACGGGCCAGGTCTCATCAAGTGCACGAAGCTGGCCTCTGGTCAGGCGACCCTGGCGGCAGGAGAAACTACGAATCTGGCGAAGGTGTTTAACATCACTCATGGGGAGGCTCGATAAGGACGCTCTGAATAAGTCCGGTTAGATTTAGGCTGAGTGGAAATTGTTCTCATCTGTTTCGAAATGCGCAGTAATAGTTGCTCTATTGGTGCAGTTTTCGGGACAGATGAGGGTGACTTCAGCCAGCCTAAAATAATCATGACTTGTTCAGGTCTTCCTTGAAAATAGCCCGGGTCTCCACGGTTTGTGGCGTTCCCGGGATTTTTCGCAGTGGATTCTTCCTAAGTCCGACAGCCTGCTAAACAGGGTGAACAATAATTCGGCGTAATAACGGTAGGTTAACTTCTTCTACATCCCTTAGAAAAAAGTACCATCAATGGGTGACGAGGCGCTGGCGTACTGTTTGCGAGGCATGCGACCGGCAAGGAAACCTTCACGACCCGCTTCAATCGCTTTTTTCATCGCGGATGCCATCAATACTGGCTGTTGTGCGCAGGCGATGGCGCTATTCATCAAAACACCATCACACCCCAGTTCCATGGCAAAGGTAGCATCCGATGGGGTGCCGACGCCGGCATCAACCAGAATCGGTACCTTGGCATTTTCGATAATCAGTTTGATGTTGTAGGGGTTGCAGATACCCAGTCCAGAACCGATGAGGCCCGCTAGGGGCATGACCGCAACACAGCCCATCTCTTCAAGACGCTTAGCAACGATGGGGTCATCATTGGTATAGACCATCACATCAAAGCCATCTTTTATCAGCACCTCAGCCGCCACCAGGGTTTCGCTCATGTTGGGGTAGAGTGTCTTCTCATCACCCAGTACCTCCAGTTTCACCAGGTTATGGCCATCAAGCAGCTCCCGCCCCAGGCGACAGGTGCGAATGGCATCCTCAGCGGTATAGCAACCTGCGGTATTGGGCAGTATGGTGTATTCACTGGGGGGAACAACGTCCAGCAGGTTGGGTTCGCCGGGGTTTTGTCCAATATTGGTGCGACGGATGGCGACGGTGATGATCTCGGCACCGCTGGCTTGGGTCGCCTGACGGGTCTCTTCAAGATCCTGATACTTACCACTGCCAACCAACAGGCGGGAGCGGTACTCTTTTCCGGCAATAGTGAGGGGTGTGTCGACCGTATGTGGCATCTGATTAACCTAAATATATTGTTTGATATGAGCAGTGCGGAATTATATCACTGTGGCGGCTGGCTATGCGAGTGGTGTGGGCTGAAAGTGCT
Source organism: Gammaproteobacteria bacterium (assembly GCA_022712945.1). Taxonomy (GTDB): domain Bacteria; phylum Pseudomonadota; class Gammaproteobacteria; order RBG-16-57-12; family RBG-16-57-12; genus JAFLJP01. The sequence continues at coordinate 33,427 of JAFLJP010000021.1, forward strand.
TTTTCAACCGCCACCAATGGCGTGAACCACCTCTATTTTGTCACCCTCTTTGAAGGTGTGTTGTGAATATCGGCTGCGGGTGACAATATCGAGGTTAACCTCCATCGCCACACGTCGGTCGGTGAGGCCGAGCTCCTCGACAAGTTGCGTGGCGGTAAAACCATCGGCAACGTTGCGGCTTTCGCCATTAACAAAAATCTGCATATATTGAGCACCTGGGGTTTAAGTTTGTGCGTAGTTTACGTTTTTTGACTCGCTAGCTCAAAAAATCGTATGAAGTGTTTTGTATGGGATAGTTTTCTTGATTGTCGATGATGTCGCTCTTTAAGCTTTTTTGTGATGAAATAGCACAGAGTAAATCGACTCGATATCAATGCAATATCCACTTAAAAAAATGTATTAGGCTGGCCATGTGAATAAACGGTTAACATCAAAATACTCCAGTATTAAGGTTGCTGTGCAGGCCGCAGCGATTATGTTGTTTACGATTGTTATTGGCCTGACAGCGCAATCCAATGGCTGGCTGTATGATCTGTTTAATCGCTTGTCGCCACTCTCCGCAGATCAGCAGGCATCGGTTGTTCTGGTGACCACCTCATCAGAACAGGTCTATTTTGGTGACGAGTTGTGGCAGCCAGCCGTTGAGAGGCTCTTTGCTGCGGGAGCTAAAGGCATTGTTTTTGGCTTTCAACCCAAAGGCTTGTCTGACGACTTTTTCTCCGAACTGTTTTCTGATCGCCGGGTTGTTCTGGCCCGGGAGCTTGCGCGTGATCCGGTGAACCATCAATTTTCGGTTCTTGAGCCATTGGCTTCTTCGTTGAGTAGCAGCAAGATACATTGGGGTGTTGTCACTATTGCCAGTGACAGTGATGGTATCTACCGTCGCCATAAGAGTGCGTTGACAGGTGATATAACCCTTGAGCAGTTTGTCGCCACCACATTCGCCAGCGAACTATACCCTGCTTACGATTTCTCCCACGATTATCTGATTAACTTTCTTGCCGGGCGAGACTCTTTGCCACAGGTGACAATTGACAGAGTGGTTGAGCGGGGGGTTATACCGGAGCTGGTCTCCGGTAAAGTGGTGTTGATCGGTATCCACGATATTTACCAACAGGTTGGTCTGCCAACACCGATTGCCAGCGGGGCTGATAGTTTATCTTTGTTGGAGTACCAGGGTTTTTCGATTGATACGCTACTGAATGCCCGCCCGATCTACTCTGTGCCAGGCGGTTTGGTTGTGTTGTTTTTATTATCCACCGCAATTTTGAGTCTGATATTGCTGCAGTGGGTTGGCATCATGGCGGCAATGCGTGTGACGGTGGCGATGCTGGTTTTACACCTGCTTTCGGCGGCCGTTGCTCTCTGGCTATTTCTATTCTGGTTACCGTTGGCTGAACTTCTATTTTTACAGCTTATTATTTATGTCCTGATGCTGCGTTCGCAGGCGGTTAATCAAACGGCTCAAATCTATGAAATGATAGCCAACCGTTCATCAAACAACGCCGTGGCGGGTATGCCGACCAGTTTTTATGCGATCGAAGAGCACTGGTCTCGGGTGATTACGCTGGTTAATCAACTGCTGGACCTGAATCGTGTGATCTTTCTTGAGCGGGTTCGAGGGGATCACCGTGTTCGGGAGGTTAAGGCGCTAAATTGCAGTGTGAATGATATTGACGAAATGCGTCGTGATTATCTTCGAACACCTTACAGCACCGCGATTGAACGGCGTGCAGTACTGCTTCTTCAGCGTGATTATTTGGCTGATGCGCGTGATGATGAATCACAATATCTCTCGCCATTGATATTTGCCGGGGAGGTGTTAGGTTTTTGGGCCTTTTCAGTTGATAAGGAGAAGGTGCAATTAATTCAAGATTTTGAACGACGTATCGATGAATTTTCCTTGCAGATTGCTGAGCTTCTTTACCACCGACAGCAGTGGCAGCAACAGTCGGCAGATGAACGGCGGGTGCTATCAAAATATTTACGCCTGGAGGGTGGTGAGCAGGTGAGTCGAGCTCTCTCTCAAACGTTGGCATTGATGGATAAACGGCTACGCAGTTTTGAAGATGTCTTTGCCGGTATGAGCACGGCAGCGGTGCTCTATGACCTGTTTGGCAGTGTTTTGCAGATTAATGCGGAGATGTCTCGTTTGGTGCAGGATATGGCGTTGGCAGCTTATGAGATGACCGCGCTTGATATGATGACCAATTTAACCGGGGTTGGGCTAGTTGATGGGAGGCGCTACCTGCGCACGGTTATTGTGGATCAGCAGAAGGTGACGCTGACGGTAACACTGGGCAGCACCGATAAGAGCGCCTATGTTCTTAGTATGCGGCCACTCTTTCACCACAATCAGGTTGACTATGTGAGTGATGAAATTTTACCGTTTGAAACCGTGGGTGTTCTGTTTGAGTTGATCAGTACACCCATGGCGGGTGACCCATCCTAGTGCAGCAACCACTTTATATTGATGGGTCAGCGACCCTGTGGCATTCCGCCTCGGCGTTACAGCCCTTACCAAGGGAACAACCATTACCCGCGAGCTGTGCCTTGATGCGAAATGCCACAGGGTCGCTGACCCATCAATATAAAGTGGTTGCTGCACTAGTGGTCATTATATACAGTCACACTGTTCAAACCGTGATGTTTTGATGGTGATTTGAATGGACTTTTTCCCACTACATCTCTTCCCGCAAGGGGGCCTTTCCAGCTCGGTTATTACCACTGTTTGGGTGGGTGTGGCGATTGTTGTTTTTTTCAATCTCCGCTTTGGCTGGGTTTTGTCGGGGCTGATTGTTCCCGGTTATCTGGTGCCACTGCTGTTGGTGAAACCCTGGGCTGCCGGAGCTATTCTATTTGAGGCGGTGCTGACCTATGCCATTGTCAGGCTCTATTCAGAGCACTTCAGTCGGCTGGGTTGGTGGGGAAGCCTATTTGGTCGGGATCGTTTTTTTGCTTTTGTCCTGGTCAGTATTGTGGTGCGACTGGTTAGTGATGGGCTTTTTTTCCCCTGGCTCGGGTCGACACTCGAACAACAATTTCAAATAAGTTTTGCCTATCAAAGTAATCTGCACAGCTTTGGCTTGGTGGTGATTGCACTGATGGCTAATCAGTTGTGGAAGCCGGGTTTACGGCACGGTTTGATACCGATGCTGGCGACCATTGGTGTCACCTATCTGATTGTTCGTTACGGCCTGATGGAGCTGACTAACTTTAGTATCAGTAATTTAGGCTACATGTATGAAGGGGTTGCCTCCAATATTCTGGCATCACCCAAGTCGTATATTATTTTGCTAGTCGCAGCATTCATCGCATCGCGGATGAATTTTCATTATGGCTGGGAATATAACGGGATTTTGATTCCCGCACTACTCGCCTTGCAGTGGCATGAACCACTGAAAATTCTCACCTCATTTGCCGAAGCCTGGGTTATCTACCTGGTTGCTCTGGCGCTCTTTAGAACGCCGTTATTACGAAACGCTAATATTGAAGGGGGGCGCAAGTTATTACTGTTTTTCAATATTGGTTTTGCCTATAAAATATTGTTGGGTTATGCGGTGCTTGTCTGGTTTCCGGAGTTCAAGGTGACCGACAGTTATGCATTTGGTTACCTGCTGGCGACCTTGATGGCGCTGAAGATGCACGACAAAGACATTGCCACCCGTCTGACTCGGGCAACACTGCAAACGTCGGTGGTTGGGGTGTTGGTGGGGGGGGGCATCGGTTTTGCTTTGACGCTGTTACCGGTGTTTCACTGGTCCCAGGCAACGGAAGTAATGCCGCCGGTGGTTCAGGTTGAGCGTTCATCTGGGTTGAGTTTAGTGGAGCGAATCAATCAAGATAAGATTGCCCTTTATCAAAGCAGCAGTGGCGGTGGCATGCGGCTCCCATCAATTGCTGAAATTGATCGCTTTAATGAGGCGCTTGCCTCCCTAGATAAATACCGAGCCAGTTTGAATGAGCAGCACCTGGAAGTGGCCAGAGGATTGCTGGCATCGCTGAATTACCAGTTGGAGCTGGTTGATCAGCAGTATCTCTATCTCTCTGAACTAAGTCCGGTGCGAGGTTGGGGGATTTATGTCTATAACTTGAACGCCTCGGGGTCAATGTTGCTTGAAGTGCCAGCACCGCTGGATGAAAAGGGAACTGTTGAGGCGGGTGCTTGGCTGTTTGATCTTCTCGATGCCTCTACCTTAGCGATCGCCGGTTCGCGGCGTAAGATAAATCTGGATGGCAGTTCGGATGTGCTGCGCAACCCGCAGACGATCTACCACGCTTTCCATCGATACAATAACCGTTTAAATGTACTGCAGCTACGGGGTTATACCCCTGAGACTATTCGAGTTTTGGCTGGTATTCGTCAAGATGCCCACGTCATGGCGCTGGCAGAGCCCGAGAGTACGTTATGGGTTAAAGGCACCCTGCCGGAGGGTGTTGATCTGGTGCAGCTGAAGGATCTGCTCGATAGCTACCAGCTTCACTGGGCAACCACACCGTTTGATAACCTGCAACGGGTTGAAAGTCGTCGCGGGTTTGCGGAGATTTTTCTCAACCGTGTTGATATGCGACGCTTGATTACCCGGGGTATGCACCTGAGTGATAGCGCTCCTCTTGAGGTTAACAGTCAGCGTATTGATGGTTATCTGCAAGAGTGGTTAATGGGGAATAAGGGGACAATTGCAGCGCGGGCTTCTGGTGGATATCAAGTACCTGAACTGGAAGAGTTATTCTTTTTTGATGAGGAGGTGATTACGCCGCTGTTGCGTTTGATTGATAGTGAATATGCCAACGGGAAATGGAGTGACGGGGGGCTGAAGGATCTGGCGGTCATTGGCCGGGCTGCGGGGGTGTTTGATTATCAGGTTGTTCGTTATCACCACCCACAGAGTACTCAAGATTATATTATTCTACGAGAAAACCCTGCGACTGAAAAAATGCGTTATTGGGGGAGTTATGTTTTTCGCCTGGGCGAGAGTAACGACTACCTGATTCAAGTGCCTCGGCCGTTGTATGAGCACAATAGTTTTGAGTTCGGTGTTTCAATGTTTGAACGCCTGAAGGCCCGGGTTTTACTGTTAGCCGGTACTCACCCCTATAGCAACCTGGATGGGAGTTCAGACCTGATTCGTCTCTCCAATATTAACAGTCTTTTTACCCTGGTAAACCAAGTGGTGTTGCGCGAGTCGGGGCAGGATCCACTGCTGGTGCTGCACAGTCGTGCTTACGGTGTTCGCAGTGATCTACCGATGCCGAATGAAGACCTGCTATTGGCCTTCTACTCTGGTGCCAATTCTCAAGGTGGGCTGCACCCCGGTGCGCAAGCGTTGATTGATGTTTTGGAGCAGGATAATTTTAACTACAAATTTGTTGATGGCAGTATGCCTACCGCAGGTTATGAAGTGGGGAGTGTGCCGCAGTCGCTCTACCTTAATGCCAGTATGAATAAGGATTTTGGCATTATCTGGGTATCACCGAAAGTACGGGCCAGTTATCGCCAGCAAAGCACCAATCGGCAGCGACAAAAACAGTTTCAAGCGCTGGACATTCCTCTGGTTGAGGCCGATTTGGCCTCGTATCTGGGCTCTTATCAGTTGCTCTCCGAGGGTGATGTCAGTGCCGCATTCCGCTCGGTGGTGAGCGATTATTTGCGCCATCAAAATATTGTTTCACTGCATCGCCTGCAACGTGAATGGCCCCAGTTCCGTTATGAGCACCTGTTGGATCGGGACTCAAGGCAGTCGTTTCTGGTGGTTCATCACAACAACAAGGTGGCGATGATCAACCTGGCACCACGCCGTATCGACACGGTGCTGACCACGTTAAAATCACCAGTGGACGCCACGGTTATTCGGCGCTATCTGAATATTAGAAGCACCTGGTTGCTATTGCGGGAGGGGGGATGAGACGTTTACGGCGACTCAGTTTACTCTTGCTGTTGCTCATCTCCGGCGGCTGGCTGCTGGGTGAGGGGATGGCGGTTTATGACAATTACCAGCAGGCAAAATACCGATCCGCCTGGATTGATGAAGGGGTTGGTAGTACCAGCTATGTCTTGAGCGGAACCCAGTGGCTGGAGTTTGAAATTCCAGAGAAACATCAGGTGATTCGTGTTCTAAGCAATGCGAGTTTGAAGCCCGGCCAGTGGGCGCTGGAAGATGAAAACTACCATTATCAAATTGAATACCAGATTGTTGATGGTGATGGAAAGGTGTTGTCAGAGTCTCTCTATTATCTGCGGAGTCATGTCTCCCAACCAAAGGAGGATGAGCAGCTTGGCAGGGTTCCCCGGCAGTTCTATGCCGAGGGCGATCTGCTACCCGCAGATGGGCGTGTGATGATGCTGAATTTGCACAACTTGGAACAGCCGAAACGATTCCGTCTACGTCTGCATAGCCAGGATCCACGGCTGGAGGATGTGGTGGTGAGGTGTTACCTGCAGGACGGTGTTGCCGAACACAAACTGGCCTACCAATGGGTACGCATGAGTGAGCGTAAGCGGGAGTACCTGGCCCGGGGTAGTATCTATGCTCACGAATTATTGACTGAGCCGGAAAAACGTAATTTATTAAGGAGTTTATGGTACCCGATTGGCCCGAATGGGGTGCGTGGAAAGGATTATTATGACCGTGCGCTGTACACCCTGAGAAATTATGAAGAGTTATTTGAACTGCAGGGGGAGGATATTCAACCCGCAGGCCTGTGGATAGACCGTTGGGTCAATGGTGTTGTCGCAATACCTTATGGTGGCGGTGAAGTTGAGCTGACGTTTGAACCGCTCGATCCAAATCAGCGGCTGGATGGTACATTACAAATTCACTGGTCTGGCCCAGGTGTTAATAACCGCAAGGCGTTTGAGGTGGCTGTAACGCAGGGACAGGCGAGTTTTCATCAGACCCTGCCGAATGGTCTTGTAACGATTCACAGTGATCAGCCGCTGCTGGTGCAGGCCCATTTGACCGTGGCGGGAGAGCGGGTGGATATTACCCCGCAGGCGAGCTACTTGCGGGGCTATACAATTTCGGCGCAGCAGTGGGTTGAGTTTCCCCTCGATCACTATGACGATCAGAGCATGCCGGCGCGTTTTGATTTTCGCCGTGCCGTTATTGATCCTGCGACCCCGGATAACCGCGATGCGGTGATTGATTATCAAGTGTTAGACCACTCCGGTCAGGTATTGCGCCGTGGCAATATGCCGTATCAATTCCAGTTTTCCCATTATGACCGCTCGCTGCACCGTGATCAGGGTCGCTATCTCTCGTTGCCACAGCGTCACTATTTTAATTTTGATAGCCAGGCTCATGCGGTGCGTTTTCGCAGTGCGGCCCCCCTGTTGGTCAGTGGCTACAGCCGCCCCTACGACTTGCCGCTGCTCACCCGGGTACCAATGGATTATTTTGGTCAACTTGAAGATGAACAGCCGAGTTGGTTTGTGCTGTTGCCAACAAACCGTGAACAGTTGAGCAGCCGCGCGCAGGATCTGTTGATGCGCCTGCAAAGCGCTCCACCGGAAGATGATCCCCGCTTGCTACGGGGAGAGTATCAGTGGCAGGCTTACCGCCCTGATGGCGACTGGCTGGCGCGGGATCTGTTGCTCCCCCGTGAACCCGGTCTGCCACTGAAGGCGGACTCACTCGGGGTAGTTTTCCATAAGTTGATAGCGAATGAGACACATCGGTTAACGTTCAGTGGCGGGGATGGGTTGAACCAACTTCGCCCCACCCTCTTTTATCAACGTGATAGCGAAGAGCCGATTATGTTACGCATTATCCTGGGTGGTGTGATGTGGTACCAACTGGAGATTGCTCAGCGGCGGGGTGAATTGCACCTGCCGATGCTGGCCGCAGGCGAGCATCAGTTGGAGATATTGGCGGACACGGGTACGGAGCTGTTTCTCAATTACATCCAGGGAGATGCGCCACTGATCAAGCGCCTGAGCAATCGCTTTGAGGGGCAGCAGTTGAACTTTGACTATACCAAGCGTGCACCAGGGGCTGAGGTGCTCTCGGCACGCTGGCATGTAGCGGCCAACCGCCAGCAGCCGAGCCGTCTTGAGATGACTATTGAGGTGATGGAGCGGCCAACGAACCGACCACTGTCAGGCTGGACAATTCATAAGCGAATTTATGAATTACAGCCAAATAATCGGCAATACACCGCGTTATGGGGCACTCAGCAGCAGTGGCTGGATGGCGGGCAGAGCTTTTTTATTCCCATGGGTGACGACCTGCCTACGGGAAATTACCCGATCACCCTGCGCCAGCTCTCCGATGGTGAAGGCTATATCAGTCTGAGCCAGTTGACGCCGGGTACTGCGGAAGCCTATCGGTTGTTTCGAGAGGAGAGTGGTTATGAATAGACAATGGTACGCGCTGTTGCCACTGCTGCTGTTTGTTACCGCGAGCCAGGGGGGAGCCACAACGCTCTATCAGCAGTGGCAACAGAGTCGCCATCAGCAGTTTACACTGCCACTGCATGCCGATTATCTGGCGGCGATTGAACAGTTTGATCAACTGTTTCAGTCGCGTGAACTGGATGATGCCCAGCGCCGATTTTGGTCCAGAGTCGGCATGTCGCTACAACCGTGGGGTGATGACTATTGGCTGCTCATGGATGACCCAGTGCGCCCCTCGGGACACGGTTTTTATCTGATCTGCAAATCGTGTCAGGATCGCCTGGTACTACAGGCTCCCCACGGTGACAGTGACCTGAACACCGCCAAAATCGCGATTGAGTTGTGGGCGCTGGGTGGGGTGGCGGCACTGGCGATTAACACCGCGCCGCGTCAACTGGCTGATCGCGAGGAGAGCAGTGATTTGGCACAACTAAAGGGTACTTTTTTTAACGCCTTTAGCGAGGCGTTGGTGCGGCAAAAGCAACTCTCTACGGTGGTTCAGCTGCACGGGTTTGCTCAAAGTCGACGCCGAAGCAGAGCCGGCGCCACAGCCGATATTATCCTGAGTAATGGCAGTCGACTCAGTTCACCCAGGGTTCGGGGGTTGCAGGCCTGCCTGATGCGGCAGTTTAGTGCTGTACGAAGCTATCCCCAGCAGGTTAGCGAGTTGGGTGGAACTCGCAATCAGCAAGGCATTTTGCTGCGTTCACAGGGGTTCGACGGGTTTATTCATCTGGAGATGGCTTATGAACTGCGACAACGCCTGGTTGCTTCGAATCGGGAAAGAGAGCGGTTGCATCGCTGTCTGTCAGGTGTCACGAAATGAGGGCGCTCTCTCTGTTTGCACTCCTCTGGCTGGCCGGTAGTGCGGTTGCCCAGTTTGACGAGGCAACCTTGCGGCATGCCGCTGCCTTTAATCAGGTGATCTATTGGGATAATTTCGAAGGTTCGCCCTACCATGTCTCGGGGCCATTGCCGGGTAAAAACGATGCCCAGGGCATTGCCTGGCTTAACCTCAAAGCAGAGCCGTTGGTATTGCAACTGCCAGCAGAGCAGCGGTTGCGGATTGACTTTTCAGTGGTTGGTGATCATGAAAAAATTCAGATCTGGGCATCGAATGGTTCATTGATGGCGCGGGAGTTGATGTTGCTACCCAGTGATCACCAACGTTCATTTTATCTTGCTGCAGAACCGGCCCAGCGCCTGCTAGTTGTTGAATCATCAGCGGCTCAGGCGATACCGCTGGCCCTGTTTCTATCCCGTGCTGAAGAGCGGAGTGCCACGCTGCGTTATCTTGATTCACTGGTACTACCCGATGTCGCCCAAGTTGCGTTACGCCAGGGGAAAAAACAGTCAACTCGCTCTTTTTACCATCTACCTGCTCGGCAGACAGTGCACTTGTCGTTGGTTGGCCCCCAGCGTCTGATGCTGGAAGAGCATCTCTATTTTTCTGATCAGCAGACGATTGGCCGGCAAAGCTATCAAATTGAAGCTCTGATCACGGGGCTTGCGCCACAGCGTTTTTTAGTGAAAAGCCGTATGGATAACCGCCTGCCCAGCTATGTGGATGGAAAATTGCGTGCGCTTGGTTATCGGCAACAACACTACCTAGATATTCCTGAAGGTGAACACCGTCTTGAGATCTCAAGCAGTGCCGGTTTGTTGCTGCGGGTTCGTAGCCACAATAGTCAGGGGCTGTTGCTGCCTGAGCTGAACGCGCCGGTTTCAGTGGGCGCTGCTGTTGTACTGCCCTTTCCGGCATTGACACGACAAAATTACCCGGCGGTGGTGGCCTGGACAGAGCAGCAGTTGGCCGGTGTGGAGAAGGTCGGTGTGGCAGATGAGCTGTTGGCGTGGCTTGAGCGCAGCTCTCTGCCGATCTACCAAGCATTGGCGCGGCGTCTGCTGCAGGACTATTTTGCCTACCGTGATCTGGCTCCCTACCAGAGCCGCTCTGGGGATGTCTATTCTCGGAGTTTTATTCCGGCTTCACTCGCCCCGCTGGAGGAGGAGAAGGTGGTGTGGGACTACCCTCAACATCAATCCATTTCACAACTTGCGGCGATCAACCGTGGGCGATTTTTTGCGCTCTCGTCATCGGAAGAGAGTCAACTGGCGTTCCGCTTACCGCAGCAAAAGCAGCAACATCGACTGCGTATTGCGATTGATCTTGAGAGCATAACAGAACCGCTTATTCTGGAGATGCGAGATCAAGACAGCGTGGTGCAACGCTTTAAGGTTGATCCCGCCTGGGGTCTCTGGCAATCGCGGCGGAGCAGTAAACCGGCCATTGCCTCATTGAAGCAGTTAGGGCTCTCCCAATCCATGACCATGAGCGGTCGTTATGGGCTCTACCAACCGGCCGCTCGTTATAGTCGGGTGGCCAATGCCGAGTTTAATCTGTCAGCACAACAGCGTGACTTGCAGCTTCAGCTCTCACCGGGGTCTGTGACAAAGCAGCCACTGTTTATCAACATCAAGCAGCTAAACAGCCAAGAGGAGAGACTGGCAGCGGAGCACTATATGGATTTTCTTGATCGTCTGGGAAAAACCGCACGGGTTACACTCTTTTGGCAGTTACTCCAGGGCGAGCAGCCGGTTATGGATGCCCTGCAACACTCTGTTGCGAAGCAGTGGCTTGGGGTAATTCGTCAGCTGCAAGATGTCAACCGGCGCTATCTCCACCGTCTGGATCGATCACCACTTCCCCCGATTACTGACAGCGGTGGGTCACAGGTCGGGCTGATGCAACAACAGGCAGTTGCGGCGCAGCAGAGGCGTGACTGGCTGAGCGCGTTAGAACATTGGGCGCAGTTACAGCGACAGAGTGCCGATGTGACCGTGCAGCTGGCAGCGTTGCAGGGCAGAGTAGAGGCACTGGTGGCACTCTCTGAACAGCCGTTGGCTGAGCGTGAATTGATGCGTTATGCCTTCCTACATCCTGAGTTGGTGATCCGCGAGGCGGCCCGACAGCAGTTGCTGGCTTACTATGCCCTGTGGGGAGATGAGGCTGATTACGATGCGCTACTGGTGGCATCAGCACTGCATGAGCAGTCGGATGCACTGCTTGTTTCGCTATTAGAACGCTGGGCGTCGCAGGCTAAAATGGCGTCGTTGTTTACGGTTGGCCTAGTGTTTGCTCCTGATTCTCGTTTGACTCAGCCACTGCTTGCGGCAAGCTATCAACGCCAGTGCTGGCGCTGCTTTGATGCTCTGCTGGGCGGTGTCACTGATCCGCAGTGGCGTGCCTACTGGCGGGGATATAAAGCGATGTGGTGGGGTGATATTGCACAGGCTGAAAATCAGTGGCGGCAGGCGGGTGGGCATGCAGAAAATCTGTTGCGCTATCTGCGCCAGGGGGGGGGCAGCGAGCTGCTTGCGGGTACCGCGCCTATCACTGCGAAAAAAGTGCTGGAATGGCCTGAGTTTTATCAGCAGCTGCCGGGGCCACGGCGCTGGCAGGCCGCAGGTGATCTGGCGGTCACCTCAAGTGCCGGAATGCTCAATGTGAGTGACAAAATTAATGACCGGGAGCAGCTTGTCTATCTGGCTGAACAGCAGAAACCGCTGACCATGACGGTGCTGGGGCCTCGTAAGTTAAGGCTCAAGGTACGTCTGTTACACCCAACCAATGATCCGGAAAAACCGCTGGATAGCTGGTTGCGAATGGAGAACAACGATGTGGTGTGGCAGCGCCCGCTGCTGGGAAGTCGCCCGGCCACGGCACTGACAACCGAGTTGATGCAGCTGGGGTATCCCGGTGAAGCCCAGGTGATTGAATTTGATTTAACCGAGGGGGTGAATCAACTTGAACTCTACGTGCCGGGTTATAACGTGTTGCTGGATGTGGAGATGGATGCACCGCTGCGGCCACTGGCGAACTATCCTGACCCTCAACTGGCACTGCCATTGATTAAAAACGTACAGGCGTTACCCCGTGGTCGGGTGGTGCCGGGTGATGCCTCGTTATTGATTCCCCAGCCACGGGATTGGCGTGAAGGTGAGGCACCCAGCTCGCCGGAGCAGCGCTTGAGCCAGCTGTTATGGTGGGCGGAACATAATCAACCACAGCATGAGGTTGATTACCTGACGATTGCCGCGCAATTACAGCAGCAATATCCGCAACGGCCTCTGCTCAGGAAGCTGGCGCGAAAAATAGTGCAACGGGGTCGCTGGCAGTTACAGAAAAATATGTTACACAGCGCCGGCCGGCGCACAGTGACGCAGCCACGCTGGCAACCGGAGTCACCCCGCATGCGGATTCGAAATACACTATTAGCACCGTTGGCGGCGCATGAGTTTCGCTTGCGAGGCGCTAATGTTTGGGGTGTCTCCCGCTCTTCTCCCGGTGGCAGTCGCTGGCATATCGCGTTGCAACTGGAGGGATTGAGTCGCCAGAAATATCCACTCAAGGTGATGATTCAGTTGGATCAGAAATCACCAACAGCGGTGACACTGACCCCGGAACAACCCCACCATGTGGCAAAATTGAGGATGCCTGCGGGTGTTCATCAGCTGCGCCTCTGGATTGACGAAGAGGTGAGTGGTCAACTGTTGCGGGTTGGTTTGTACCAGGCACAGCCAGGGGAGGCGCTGCAAGCGTGGACGGTGCCGAGCGAGCGCAGCTATTTTGTCTCCACCGCGCAAGAGCCGTTGCAGATGCGCTTGAAGGGGCCGCAGATGTTAAGGGTGATTGAACGGGTGGGTGAGAGTGATCAACCCTACTATTTGCATCTGGATGAGGGGTGGCAACAGCTCACATTGCCCCCTCGCTTTGGTGCTTCAACGGCCCTGCTCAGGGTTTTTTCTCTGACGGTTGATGATCAGTGGCGTGCACCTGAAATTCGCTATCAACCCCGGGTGATTGAGCCACTGCCACGGCTTGTATTGTCCGAAGCGTTTGGGGTGGAGCCGTTCAGGTTCTATTCGCCGTTTGAACCCAATGAACACGAGGATGGGAGCGAGCAGTACTATGCCCGTTTTCAGCAGCGGCGCTTGACGGATGAGTCTTCAGAGCAGGAGCGTTTTCTTGCGCTGGGGGCGCGACATCGCAAACATCATCGGGCACTTCAGCTCTACCATCGTCTCTCTGCGGAGCTGCGCTTTAGAGAGCTTGGCAATCCCAGCCTGGCCCTTGAAGGTCGTGTGGAGTGGTTACCACAACAGAGCCCCTGGCGCGGGACTCTTCGGGTCAAGAGTTATTGGCAGAAGCCAGATTCACAATATGGGAAACTGGAGTGGGCCAATTATCTGGATGCTTCTATTTATCAGTTATATCGTTTAAGCCTGAAAAGCTATCACACCCCCAGGTTGACGCTGTTTGCACGTAATATGAGTCGGAGTTTTAACCCCTATCGCCGGGGCTGGCTCGATCAGGATATCTTCACTGAATACAAGGCACAACACCGTTACGGTTGGCGAATTGCCGATCGTTATACCTACCAGCCCTGGCTGGATACCGCGTGGACGTTTGGTGGCTGGATCAGCAGTAATGATTCATTGAATGATCTTTGGCTGGATGGGGTGGGTCTCTCCGCCAGTTGGCGGCAAATGCTGGGCGAAGGTGAGTTGGCACTGGCCATTTCTCAGCGCTATTTTCTGGCCGATGATGAGCGTGATAACAGCTACTCCAGTACCACCCTGTCGCTGCAAGCAGAGTGGGGGGCGTGGAGTGAACGTTGGAATCGCTGGCAGTTGCAGGGGGAGCTTAATTACCAACTGCAAACCGGGGATGTGAGTTTTGTATTAGGGGTGAGTTGGCATGGTCTGCAAGGGCGTGATTATCGTGATTTTTTACCCGGTGAAATTTTCTTTAAGCCGCTTCGCCAGTGGCGTCTGCCGAGTGTTGGTTATGCAGGGGGGGAGCGATGAACTCGGCCCGATATATTGAAAATATTTTGCTGGCGGGTAAAAACCCGCTGTTGATGCGTATTGATGAGCCAAAGCTCAAAAAACTGAAAGAAGCTTTTTTCCGTTGGCTGAAAAAACAGCAGGAAAAATGCCACGATGATGAGCAGCATCAGGATTGGTTATTGCGTCGTTTTAGTGACTTCCTGATTGCCGAATTGAAGCGAACCGAGGCCGATTTAAAACAGCGTGAACAGCAGCTTCAGGTTTTCCAACACCGCTTTCGTCATGCGGCGACAGATGAAGAACGTTGCCATCATATTCTTGAATTTGCCAGCAAGCTTGGTCGTGGTGCCAAGAGCTTAAATCAGGATCGTCACGCGTTTGATCGCTGGTTTAGTGAGGAGGCGCTACGGGAGCGCTACTTTAACCACTTGATCAATGCAGAACGCTACCTGGTATTACTGGTTGAGGCATTGGGCCGGGTGGCGGCGAGGTGGTTGGAAAATGCAACGGATTTGCCAGAGCGGCGGACTCGCTGGCAGGCATTGGCATTTTCTACCCAATATCGCTCGTTACTGCTTTATATGCGGGATGCCCGTATCCGTCAATCAGCTCTGCAGAGCATCGGGCACGTTGTTGCAACAATTCCCCCGCCACATCGCAGTAAAGTACTTGAAGAGGGTTTTGTTGAGCAACTGCTTCGTCTGGCGAAAGATCGTACCGAATCAACATGGGTGCAGTGTGAGGCGATGGCCTTGATTAAGCAGGTATCGGCCCCCTTGTTTGCAGATCTCGTCACAGACCGACTGCACACACCACCGTTGGGTGATGACCTGTTTGTACGCCGCCGCGCACTGTTGTTGTTACCGACTGAGGCGGATATTTGCGCACAATACCGGCACCATGAGGAGTTGGCCGCACAAGATCCCAGCCCCTATGTTCGCCAGGCGTTGTTGCAGCGCATCGCAGAGCACGGTCATATCGACTCGGCAATACACTACGGTGCGTTATTACAACATGATTTAGAATCGTCAGTACGGGTGGCAGCACTCTGTCATCTTGCCCCGATGATGAACGGCCCATCATGGCATGAACCGGCCGCTCAGTGGTTAATGTATATCCTGCAAAATGAGCGGCAGGAAGAGGTGTTACGTACGGCGCTAAATGTCCTGGCTGATTGTCATCAACGGTTACGGGTCACGGCAACAAACTCTGCTGAACGGTGGCTTGAACCGCTGTTGGCAGCACTGGAACAACTTCATTTTTCAGCTCCCTCGCTGGTGGTTAGAGCTTCTGCTGCGCAGTGCCGTGAGCGGCTGTGGTGCCAGAGTTCAGCGGTGCGTATGGCGGCATTAACGCGCTTGCAAGAGCAGCTTGTGGCTCTGCCTACGGGGCGGCGAGTGCGCATTAGACGGCATAAGTTGCCGGATATTGATGAGTTGACACTTGGGCGTCTACTGGCGTTGATTGCACAGCATGAACACGGTTTTGATATCGCCTTCAGTAAACGTTATTTACTGATTACCCGGGGTGAACATTTTGCCCGTCGTCTGTGGCG
This sequence comes from Gammaproteobacteria bacterium, assembly GCA_022712945.1. Lineage (GTDB taxonomy): Bacteria > Pseudomonadota > Gammaproteobacteria > RBG-16-57-12 > RBG-16-57-12 > JAFLJP01. The sequence continues at coordinate 49,230 of JAFLJP010000021.1, forward strand.
TATTTTGTATGAGTTTTTCCGCCCATCAACAGACAAACGCCAGGGATTTTCCCATACCACGGGTCGCCATTATCGCGGCACCCTTTATGCCCCTTCCGGGGTGTTGGCTGAGCAGGCCCAGACTAAGGTGCCGGGTGAGCCACTACAGATGGAAGGGGAGGGTGGTTGGCGTAACTACCTGCCGCTGGTGGATGAGCTTCTCTCTGCTTGTGAACAAGATAAGGTGGCGGTGATACGTCGCATCAGTAGCGCTGGTATCACCGAAATCACCCCGCCCCGTAGTCTGATCAAACGTTTTTGGGTGATGCAGCAGTTAACCCGACGCTTCAGTGAATACGCCGGGTTGCGTAACTGGCAAACGGGGGATACTTTGGCCTGCGAGGCTTATGTCAATGCGATACGGGCGCTGGGTTTTGAAATTAGCTTTAAACCCCACCAGTATGATAATCAAAATTGGCGTGCAGATCCTGCGGTCAGTCGTTTCTTTCCGGTGATGATTCCGTTCTCTGGTTACGACTGGGGTGATCGCGTTGCGGACTATTTTGTCTCTGTCTATGAGAACAGCCTGCAACACCTAACAATCGTACTGGCGGTTGGTTGTACCGGTTTTTTTGCACGCCACCTCTATCTGGTACGGCGAATTCGCAATGCGCGTAAAAAGTTACCGCTGGTGATTGGTGGCTGGGGAACCCGAGGGAAGTCCGGCACTGAGCGTCTCAAGGCCGCTCTGTTTAATGCGCTGGGTTACAATGTGATGTCAAAAACCACCGGCTGTGAGGCGATGTTTCTCTACTCCAGGGGTTACTCCGAAATGAAGGAAATGTTCCTGTTTCGACCCTATGATAAAGCGACTATCTGGGAGCAGGAAAACCTGCTGCAAATATCGACAGCACTGGATACCGAGGTATTCTTATGGGAATGCATGGCGCTGAACCCTGATTTTGTCTCCATTCTTCAGCGACAGTGGATGAATGACGACATTGCCACCATCACTAATTGTTACCCTGACCATGAAAACCTTCAGGGGCCTGCAGGGATTAACATTCCACAGGTGATGCAGCGTTTTATTCCCCGTAACAGTTGCCTAGTGACCAGTGAAGAAAATATGTTGCCACTGTTGCGTGATGAGGCCAAACAACAGAAGAGCCGCTTACATGTGGTGGGCTGGCTACAGGCGGCACAGCTGACACCGGATATTTTGCAGCGCTTTCCCTACCAAGAGCACCCCTATAACATCGCATTAGTTTTGGGTCTGTGTAAGGAGTTGGGAATTGCAGCCGATTTTGCCCTCAAGGAGATGGCCGACCGGGTGGTGGAAGATCTGGGTGTTTTGAAGTGTTACCCACTGGCCCAAGTAGCGGGGCGACGCCTTGAGTTCATTAATGGCATGTCGGCGAATGAACGTTTTGGTACCCTGGATAACTGGAAGCGGGTTGGATTGTCAGAGCAATCTAAACAGTGGAACGATGAGTGCTGGATTGCGACAGTGGTTAATAACCGGGCGGACCGAGTGGTACGCTCCCAGGTATTTGCTGAGATATTGGTTAATGACATACAGCAGGACTGTTGTTACCTGATTGGCTCTAATCTAGAGGGTTTGCAGAGCTATATTCGCCTTGCGTGGCATAATTTACTGAGTGGTTTTACGCTTTGGGGAGCGGATGCATCACCCGAAACAGCGGTGGCGAATTGGCAGCAATGGGCGAAACGATTGCGTATTCCGACTTGCCGGGCGCAGCTTAACGGCCGCTTGCAGGCCCAATTGCGCTCTCTGGAACTGCTACCCTACGCTGAACAACTGGCGCCGTATTGGGATCAACCGACAAAATGGTTGGAGATATTGCCAAAAGAACAGCCCTATTGCCAACCACTGGTTGACAGTGCCAACACCCTGCTAAAACAGTACCAGACATTTTTGGGTTTTGCTGAGCAGTTGCCGAAAGCGACTGATGCCAGCCAACGCCATAAGCTTGACCAGGGTGCGCAACAGATATTAGGTCAGTGGTTCGAGGCTAAATTTGTGGTGGTTGAAGATGCCCGTGCCAATGGTGAAAAAATCATTAAACAAATTGTAGATACTTCGCCGCCGGGTATTTTGACACGGGTGATGGGTCTGCAAAATATTAAAGGCACCGGTCTCGATTTTATCTATCGTCTACAGGCGTGGGAGGCGTGCTACCGCACGTGTGAAAAACTTCAATCCACAGATGTCGATCAGGTTCGCAGTGGACTGAGGATGTTGACGGATTTTCATGAGTTTGGGCAGCTAAGCGAAAGTTATCTTGACGAAACGTTGAATGATTTACATGACTCACCATTGGCCCAAACCGAGCTTGTTCATGCTGAGCTGGAGGTCATCACCAGTCGTCATCGAGAGGCGATGAAAATATTGCGACAAGAGTTGGAGCAGGGGGCGATAAACGGCTTGTTGGAAAAGGCGATTGACTCGATGGAGTCATTTGCAGATGTTGGTGATGCGGTTCGACGCCGCAAGCAGGCCAATCAAATCTACAAGGATTTAGTGAACGAGCGAATCAGTAGTGGCAAAGCGACCATTTTATTAAAAGCGCTGAATCGCCGCCAAAAAGGCGGTTGGCTGGTTCATAGTCGCCACTTAAGGAAGCTCTGAAAAAATCTAACCAGACTTATTCAGAGACTCCTTAAAGCGTTTAGGTTATCGTCGCCAATCGGGGTAGTTAGTGGTTCGGGGGAATTATCTGCTGTATGAATATGTCAAAGAAAATTAACGTCAATCTGGAGAGTAAAATGCGAGTCGTAATTGTTAGTGCTGTTGCATTGCTTATTGGTAATGCTGCTGTTGCAGAAACACCTAAAACATTGGAGAGTGAAGAGGCGAAGCTGAGTTATATCCTTGGCCATCAACTGGGCCAGCGATTGGTGAGCGATGGTATCGAGGTGGATGTGGATGCCTATGGCAAAGGCCTTCTTGACGGCTTACAGGGTGCTGAGTCACAACTCTCCTCCACAGAAGCCCAGCTGGTTATGGAGCGTTTTCAGGCGCGTGCCGAAGAGCGTCGTCTGGCTTTGGGTGAAAATAATCTGGCAGCGGGTTTGGCTTATCTGGCAGAAAATAGTAAAAACCCAGATGTTACGGTGCTTGATAATGGCCTGCAGTATAAAGTGATTAAACAGGGTGACGGGGCCAAGCCAAAAGCGGTGGATACGGTGAAGGTTCATTATCGTGGAACACTGATCGATGGGCGTGAGTTTGATAGTTCCTATCGCCGTAATGAACCGGCAACATTCCCAGTTAATCGTGTGATTGCCGGTTGGACCGCTATTTTGCAGATGATGCCGGTTGGCTCTCATTATCAGGTGACGATTCCTTCTGAATTGGCCTATGGCCAACGGGGAACTCCGCCAATGATCAAGCCCAATTCGGTATTGGTTTTTGATATTGAGCTGCTGAGTATTGAAGAGTAAAAACAGGAATTTATAGATGAGTTATAAGAATTCAGAGATTACCAAAAAAGCTAATATTTATGACGGTGGTAGGGTGACCAGTCGCCGTGTTGTGACATCCGATGGTGATGTGGTGACACTCGGTATCATGCAGCTTGGTAGCTACCACTTTGCGACGCAGGAGGCCGAAGTGATGGCGCTGCTACAAGGTGCCTGTCGTGTTAAATTGACCGGTAGTGATGAGTGGGTTACCTATGGTGCCAGTCAGCGCTTTGATGTGCCCGCTAACTCATCATTTGATATTGAGGTGACCGAGTTACTGGATTACATTTGCCACTACGATTAAAAGGGGCTTAATGGTGAAATTTAATAATGTTCTAGAGAGTGTGGGAGATACGCCCCACGTAAGAGTCAACCGGTTATTGGGTGAACAGCACGAGGTCTGGCTGAAGCTGGAGCGCGCCAACCCCGGGGGGAGTATCAAAGATCGTATCGCCCTCGCCATGATTGAAGCGGCGGAAGCGGCGGGGGTGATCAATCAGGACAGTGTCATTATTGAGCCCACGTCGGGTAATACCGGCATTGCTCTGGCGATGGTCGCGGCGGTTAAGGGCTACCGTATTGTGCTGGTTATGCCAGAGTCAATGTCAGTAGAGCGCCGCCGTTACATGCAGGCGCTGGGTGCCGAGTTGGTATTGACATCAAGAGAGCTGGGTATGGAAGGGGCAATTGAGAAAGCGGGTGAACTGCTCAAGAAAAACAGCAATAGCTGGATGCCACAGCAGTTTGATAATCCCGCTAATGTTGAGGCCCACCGTGCCACTACGGCGCAGGAGATTATTCGGGATTTTCCTGATGGGCTGGATTATCTCTTTGTCGGTGTCGGCACCGGTGGTCATGCCAGTGGTTGTGGCAAAGCATTAAAAGCGCACTTCCCCGGTTTGAAAGTGATCGCGGTTGAACCGCTTGCATCCCCCGTTATCAGCGGTGGGATCAAGGGGCCTCATCCCATTCAGGGGATCGGTGCAGGCTTTATTCCTGGTAACCTCTGTACCGAGCTATTGGATAGCATTGTGACGGTTGATAACCAAAGTGCCTTTGCCATGACGGCGCGTTGCGCAAAAGAGGAGGGTATTTTTGTGGGGCTATCCAGTGGTGCTTCACTGGCGGCGATTGCAAGCTCACTGGCTGATATTCCTGAAGGGAGTCGTATTCTTGCTTTCAGTTATGATACAGGTGAACGGTACCTTTCGGTTGATGGTTTGTTTGAGTAGCCCCATTGGCACTGTTTTGTCTGATTCGCACCGATAATGGTTGGTAAGGAGTTATTTTGATAGTACGAATATTGTTGGTGATGGCGTTGGGTTTTTTCTGTTTCAGTGCCGCTGTTGCCAGTGAAACAGAAGAGAAAAAAGTTCTCGAAGCACTACAGCTGCTGGGTATGGAGAGCCACTTTAATGAGCTTCACCAGACTCTGGTGCGTGGTCTGAATCAACGTCGACTTGAGGGTGTTGCCTCGGGCGAGTTGGATTATGCCGCTTTGGAGGGTTTGATTGATCGCCACTTTGAGCCACAACTGTTAATCAAAAAGCTCGCTGAGCGGTTGCTGGATCAATATGATGTCAATCGCTTTGAGTTATTACTCTCCAGTTTGCGTTCTGAGCAGATTCAACAGGTGAGGTTGAGCCTCGAACGAGTCGGTGCTGCTGAGAGCCTGGAAGCGTTGCGGGCATATGCCCGTGGTTACAAGTCAGCCCCTCTGGATCAGCAAAAAACCTATATTATTAGCGGCCTGGATCGGGCCAGTGCTGGCAATGAACTCTACGCCGGGGTACAGGCATTGGCCACCTTGACGATGTTGCGACTGCAAGAGGCTCAGGAGGGAATCTCCCCCCAGTTTGCTGAAAACTTACTGCTACAGCAGCTCTATACCGACTACCTAGAGAGTGGCCGCTACACTTCGGAGATGATTTATCGTTCGGCATTGGGTGAAATGAGTGCCGAGCAGTTGCAGCTCTCGCTTCGGCTTTATCGTAGCACGGTGGTTCAGTGGTTTCTTGGCGCGGCTGTGGAGCACTTTACCACTGTCGCAACAATGCAACGGGAGCAGTTGCTAGTGGCGGTTGGTGATGTGGAAGAGTGATAGCGTGTGTTTGATGGTCACTTGAGCTTATAGTTCCGCCGATGGCCCTTTCCGTGCAGCGGTAAGAGTCGAAAAAATTATCACAACATAAGGGATGTAAAATTTATTAAAATACCGCGCTTACTTCTCTTTTTGCCGACCCTCTCTAGGCCGGTATTCGTTGCGTAGCTCACTATGCGCCCAATACCGGCCTAGGAGCCTGTCCGAGAATAGAGGTCGTAGCGAGAGAGTGTGATTTTTAGTTCATTTTTTCGACAATTTGAGGCGAATGGTTGTTCCCTTTAACGAAAATTGGCGGGAAAATGAGCAAAAAACACGCTTTC
>JAFLJP010000093.1 GCA_022712945.1 Gammaproteobacteria bacterium
CATAAATGCCATCGTCATTGTTGCTTAATGTGTTGTTTTGGATCAGCGGACTGCCATAGTGGGTATAGATGCCTTCTTGTGCATTATCGCTGATGGTGTTGCCATCGATCACCGGCGAGGCATCGTAGATGTAGATACCTCTATAGGCGCTGTGACGAATACTGTTATTGACAACGTCAATGTTCGCCCGATCAATATATAAACCCGGATTGTTCGAACTGCCCGCATAACGGATATCAACGTTTTCAAAGCGCGTTAGAAAGTCAATAACCGTGTTATTAATGTATATGCGACCCCAGTCACCTGGCTGCCCAACACTGCTACCATCATGATTGCTATCACCGCCAACGGTGTCGTCGCGATACGATGTAAAGGTAATCCGGTTATCGGTTTCACCCACCGATTGCAGTGCACCATTAATACTCATAGACGCACCACTGGCAAACTTCCACACCACACCCGGGGCCAGCGTCATCAGTACACCCGTGTTCACCGTCGTCGTGCCATCGACTTGGTAATAGGTTGCGCTGTCGTCTAGGTGCAAATCTTCGATGCGGCTATTCCCCTGAATTTCAACCTGGTTGATGGTATTCGGTATGATGATATTCCCGGACCCAGCACTTGGAATCGCTGAGAACGGTAGCCGGAAGGGTTTGTTGTTGCCGGTAATGGTATTGTTTGTAATCGGTTGAATATTATACGCATCATAGTTATAGATGCCGTAGCTACCGTTATCCGTGATCGTATTGCCATCAATCACTGATGGGGTGCTGTAACGCATATATAGGCCACTATTGCTATTACGCGTGATGGTGTTATCGATAAACTGCGGTGCGCCGTAGTAACTGTATATACCTTCTCCATTTTGGTTATCCGAGATCATGTTGCCTTGGATCAACGGTGAAGCATTATAAATATACAGACCTCGGTGACCACTAAAACTGATCTCACTGTCCGTTATTTCAACATGGCTACCACCTTCAAAAATATAGATGTTGCCGTGGTTACTACTACCGCCGTATCGCACCACTGTGTTAGTCAAACGAGTGCCTGGATCTGAGCGATAAAAATACAGCATGTCCCAACTATCAGGTGCCCCGACGGAGGGGCCGTCATTGTTGTTGTCACCACCCACGCTGTCATCACTGAATGCCGTAAACACAACGGGATTACCCGGTAATCCGTCAGCACGCAAGGTACCATTGATGGTCATACGGCGTTGGCTCGCAAACTTAACGATGACGCCTGGATTGATGCTCAGTGTTACGCCGTCATTGATGGTGATGCTGTCGGAGACATAATAAACGCCCGTCGCCCATAAGGTGTTTGTGCTAATCGTGCCCGATACGGTGGTATAAGCCGTTGCACTGGGGCTGACAACACCCGTTTGTGTGCCCGCACTCTGATTTTCAGATGAGTCTTCGGTACGAATGCGGAATCGATATCCCACGCCATTGCTCAGGTCTGTGATCAATTGATTGTTGGCTATCTTGCCCAAACTAATGGTGCCACCATCGGTATAGTCGGGTCCCACTGCACCCCAGGTCGCTCCACCATCGGCAGAGATATCTAATTTCTGATCGACCAGATCCAATCCACTGTCGACACTGCGTGTCCAGTTCAGATAAACCAGTTCATTGCCGGGGGTACCCAGCAGACTGGTAATTTCTTCCGGTGCGGTGGTATCAGCTGCACTCAGGTTATCGATCGCCATGACGGGGCCATCAATTGTTGATGTTGATCGATTGCCGGCCTGATCAATCGTGATGACACGATACTCGTACTGCACACTGTTAACAGCGCTGCTATCTGCGTGTATCGCTATCCCGGCATTCACACTGTCAATTTCAACAAAAGCGTTATTGCCCGCCGTGCGACGTTCAATGGCATAACGGGCGACATCGTTAGCACCCGTGCCATCATCAGCAGACAGATTCCATTCAAGATTGATGCGGTTGCCGCTGTCACTCGGGGTATCGTATGCCGCCATGCCAGTGATGGGTAGCGGGGTGGTTTGGTCTACTACAACGACAACACTGGCCGTTGGGGTTTCAATATTACCCGCCCGGTCCATGGCCCAAGCTGACAAGGTGTAAGTGCCGTCAATGGGCAAGTTCCATCGATAGCTCCAGCGGCCATCGCTGGATAATTGGCTCACCGGATACCAGACGATGCCGTTGCCACCATCAATGCCGATTTCGACCTGAGCAATACCGCTGTTATCCGCATCGACAACGATGCCAGTGATGGTCATAACACCACCATTACCATTGATACGCGCACTTGCCGCTGGAGACGTAATGGTCGTGACAGGTGCTTCGGTGTCACTGCCTGTGGGTCGCTCAACAATCAAAACCTGCGAGACAGTGGCACGGTAGCCATTTTCCCGAATAAAATTCAGTCGCAGGGTGTTATCCGCATGGGCAGCAGCGGGTAAGTTGTATAAATACTGGCTTGGAATATTGCTCGGAACCACCAGGCTGTTGTGGATCATGCGTTCGCTGGCATCGGTTAGGCGTTGAATTGTGCCACCAATGCTGGAGGTGTTATCGGGGTTGTAATAGGTAAGCAGAATGTCGTAGTGCGCGCTGCTATCGAGTGCCGCATAGTCGAGAATAATCCGCTCAAGGTCGTACAACATTTCGGTGGTTGCTGTTGTACCATGCTCTTGGGTATCCAAGCCTTGGGTAACAAGGGGCCCAGCAAGGGTGCCTTCGCTCAGGTTTGATCCGGCATTAAAGTAACTGAATTCAGTTCCATCTGTGCGGAAGCTGTTCAATAAATCAGTGACCGTGACATGGCTGCTAACCTCATCGCCCGAACCACCAAACTCACCGCCCGGACCATCCACCGCACCCCACCAGGTGTCGGTCGCATCAACGCTCGTACCACTGCTG
>JAFLJP010000120.1 GCA_022712945.1 Gammaproteobacteria bacterium
TTCATCTTGTTTATCATATAAGTCACGACGCTGTTTGTTTCGTTGTAATTCTAGCTTGCGTTGCTGTTTTTGCTTGGCGAGTTTTTCATCCAGTGTTGGGGACACTTTGGCCTCTCGCCTGACCTGTTTGATCTCTTTATCTAGCTCTTTGATGGCCTGCTCCAGGCCTTCTTTAATGTCATCCGCCCAATGATCAAGTTTGTTCACCTCTTGTTCAAAATAACTGAGGTTACGTTCGTTGACGCTTTTGCTGATGTTGTTTTGCGCTTGTTCTAACGCGGTTTGTAGTGCTGTACTGGGGGCGACTACTTCAGTTCCGCCAAGCTGTGCTGGCAATTGCATCAGTTTTTGCGCCACTTCCCCTGGCACTATTTCCCCTTGATCGGTTTGGGCCGAGAAGATGAGATATTCCTCTGATCGCTCCAGTGATTCGATGGAAAAACGCTGCAATACCAAGGTGCCTGATTGGCCTTGCAGGGGTTCAAGCACACTGATTTTGGCTTGATGCGCGGCGTAATTAAACACCACATGGGCGCAGGGCAAGTCATTCTCAATGGCCTGCTGAATCACCCATTCACCCAAAGGGTGCGTTAAGCGGTAGGTATGTGCATGACTTAACGGCTGTTGTTGCACACTACCGCGTTGAATGAGTTGATAAGTGCCTTGCGGTACATTGGCAATGGCACTGTTAAGCTGAAAGCTATGGTTTGCAGCATTGAAACTAGCGCAGTCAGCTAACTGGTGTTGGGTTAGCGCCCAGAACCAGCGCCCGACTTTATCCAGCCGTTGCTCTGCGGCATTGAGCTGAAGTTTCAGTAGGTCGTGAATATCTTCATCAAAGTTTTCTAACAACAGTTGGCGAGTGTGCTGCATCTTTTTATCGATGTCGTGCTCAAGCTCTTTTTGCAGTGCATCGAATGCACTGCCGATCTCCTCTGGACTGCGGCAGGTTTGATAAATCAGCTGGATTCGCTTTTCAAAGTCGACACCGGATTCGATACTGCCTAACACTTCGTCTGACGCGCCGAAGACACCCTCAAATAGATGAAACTTTTCACTTAACAACTCCAACACACGCTGATCTGCTTGGTTGGATTTGTTGAGAAAGTTAATCACCACTACATCAAACTTTTGACCATAACGGTGGCAACGCCCGATGCGCTGTTCAACCCGCTGTGGATTCCACGGTAGGTCGTAATTAATGATGCTGGCACAGAATTGTAGATTCACCCCTTCAGCGGCTGCCTCAGTGGCGATCATAATTTCCGCATAGTGTTTGAAGTGATCAATCAAGGCGGTGCGACGATCTATCTGAGGTGAGCCAGTCACTTTGTCACTGCCTTGGTTATCTTGCTGCCATCGATGATAAATGGCCGTTGCCGCTGGTTGGTTATTGGTGCCGTTGAAGGTAACAATTTTATCTTGATATCCATTGGCTGCCAGAAATTCAGCTAAGTATTCCTGGGTGCGCTTGGATTCGGTAAAGATAATAACCTTACGAGGTGCCTCCATGGCCGCCATCTGCTCAAAGCCCTGCTGGATGGCTGTTAACAGGGCACTGGCTTTGCTATCAGTGTGAATCAATTGTGCTTTTTGAATATAGTGTTCGAGTTCGGCTATCTCTTCAGCAAGCAGTACCTGGTCAATAACCTTTTCATCTTGAATCCCTTCTGCGGGTTCTTCAATCTCATTCTGATCCAGATAACCCGGTTCAAGGTCATCTTCTGCCACCCACTGGGTGATTAGGTCTTCATCATCGTTACAAGGGGCTGTTTGCAATTGTTCTAAACGGGCTTTGATGGTTTTAAGGGTGTTGCACACAGCATGGGTACTTGAAGCGAGCAGCTTACGTAGGATTAAGCCTGTTAGGTGGCGCTGCTGCTTTGGCAGTGCATAGCTTTCATCCCGCTCTAACAGTGCTGATATACATGAATAGAGATCTTGCTCTTGGGTAGTCGGTCTAAAAGGTACGGTAATGGTTTTGCGCTGGGTGTAGCGTACGTATTCCAATACATCTTTACGTAGTGTTCGCTGCACAAAGCTTTTAAGGCGTTGCTGTAGTTGTGGCAACGCATGCGCGTTTTGCACGTATTGTTGGCGAAATGTACGTTCGTCACCAAACAGGTGTTCATCAATAATCGATGAGAGTCCGTAGAGTTCCATGAGCGAGTTTTGCAATGGCGTGGCCGTTAGCAATAATTTTTTACACTCGGCAAAGGTGCGCTTTAGTGCTTGCCCCATTTTATTGCTGCTACGGTGAGCATTACGCAGTTTGTGGGCTTCGTCCATTACGACTAGATCCCAGGGTTCAAGTATTAACTGCTCTTCAAGCCGCACGGCATAATGGTAAGACATAATAATGACAGTATTCGAAGAGAGCGGATTAAACACACCCTCCTTCTGCAAAGTTCGCCATGTTTTCGCATCTAATATCTGTGATGACAGGTTAAATTTATCTTGAAGCTCTTGCCCCCATTGGCGACGTAACGAAGCCGGGCAAATGATAATCAGGCGACGCTTACGTTCAGCCCAATATTGAGACAACACCAAACCGGCTTCAATGGTCTTACCCAAGCCCACTTCATCTGCCAGCACAACCCCCTGACTTAGGGGGTTATTTATGGCAAATAACGCTGCATTGATTTGATGAGGGTTGAGGTCAACACTGGCATCAAATAACGAGTTAGACAGACGATCGATACCGCCAGCCGAATGCTGGATGCTTAGCTCGTGCGCATAGTATTTTGCTTGATAGGAGGTAATCGACCCCACGTTACTTCCTTGCTAATTCGTTATCTGAATTGTCATTTATCTTCTTGTGATTAGGTGCTATCGAAAGATTATCTACACCGTAGAGGGCAGGTGTATTCCTTAACCAGAGGTGATACTCAGCACCTTCAAGGCTGTGATCCTCCGTACAATCGACATTCCATCTTCTGAGCACATAACCCGCTACTGCGGCACGTACGTTTTGTTTGCGTACGCCATCGATCATGTCGTAATCCAACTCGATAACACGTGGATGCTTAATTCTGGGGTGAGGCACCAGTTCCATCTCGACAATGCGATTCCACTGGATATCATGCTTTAGGTCTTCATGCTCCCCAAGCGGCGCATCAATTAGTTTTGCCTTGGTAATACGTGTAATAACAAAGTCACCAAACCTATCATTCTTCCGGTCATAGGTCCTGACATGCCAGCGTAATCCGTTATCCACCAAGACAAAAGGCACCAGCTCTCGCATGGCAGTCCCTGAACTGGTAGAGCTATATTCCACTTTTACGGCTTTACCCTGGTGAATGGCACGAGTAATCACCGAAAGTACATCCAGCTTGGGTTTATTGAGTTTTGCTGGCATTTCGCAAGCAATAACGGGCTTAGGTGATCCAACAAAGTCTTCCCCAAAACCTTGAGATAGTGCCGACAGGACTTGGGATACATTGTATTCAAACAATGGTTTGAAACCATCCTCCCGGATGAATGACTTGGTTTTTGTATCGTAATCGATATTTCCAGGGGCTAACTCTGTATAAATATTGATATCCCGCGTCGCCGCAGCTGCCTTGATACCAAAACGTTTGATCAAGTCACTACGACCGACATCCCCGAGAAAATAGGCCCGAAAATCTATATGTAGCAGACGCTCTCTCTGAGCCTGCTTTATACCGTCAAGATCCACACTTATCCCCTGCATTACTGATCTATCTATTTTGCCTTAAAAAAACACCCGATGCGAATCATTTTTGGTTAAAGTTGTTTTTTAGGTGTTGTGAAACTGTTTTTTAGGTGGTAGAGTTTTCGGCAAGCTAGAGATGAGCTTTAGCCACTTACTAACTACAGGAGTACACGAGATGGCGACCAACCCTCCAAAAGGCGATGGCCATAGAAACGGTGCTGTTAGAGGCCGTTCCCAGACACAAACCCCTTCAGGGCACTACGTGAAACGGGATGCCGAAACAGGCCAATTTATGGACGTTAAGACATCAAGCAAAACCCCTTTTAAAGGGGTGAGAAAAGAGAAGTAATCAGTGCCCCCGGTAGTTTCAGGGGGGCATTACATGCGAACCAGCAATAGAGGAACTGACAGATGAGTAAAATTCAAGGGGCTGTAATCAAAGAACAAGGCGTGACGTTCGCCATTACCGTGGTTAAGAAGCATATTTTAGACTCGCCATCACAAAGCGAGCAAACAGCGCAGTCATTCCGGTCGCTGTTTCCTGGTATGCCTATCGTGTTGATGGGGCAAGACTCCAGAGGAACCCCAAGTTACCGAGGCCGCAAGGATATTGTGAATTTCCTTAGCAATATTCACCCAAGCCAGATTCCCTGGAAAGAATACACCTTCAGATAAGGAGACAACCATGCTTGATATTTCGTTTGAACTTAATGGCCGAAAGGTCTCCCCTAACAATATTAGTGACGCACTAGAGGCTGCAATGCTGACTTCAGTTAAAGAGTCTATTACTCAGTCGGTAGGCAGTATTCGCTGCACTGAGCATGGTGAACGACCCAAGATTAAAGCCAAAGGCCGCAACATTGATTCACTTAGCCTAGAAGTAACCGGATGCTGTGATGCGTTTATAGAGCAGGTAAAAAAGAAAATTGCTTAGGAGATATAGAACACATGAACAGATCTGCACATCAAGCCATTAGTGCTTTAACTGGCATTGCAACACTTGTGGCTTTTGATAAGCAACCGGGTAAACAGAGCATTGCGCATAATCCAGTGATTGCCACATCACTCGCTACTTTGGGTGGAATGCTTCCAGATATACTAGAACCCTCCTCCCTTGGCCCACACCACCGGCGATTTTTCCACAGCTTTGTTTCAATGGGCTTAGTTGGCTATGGCGTATATAAAGCCTATAAATGGGAACCTCAGACTGAATTGGATAAATGCTTGAGAATTGCAGTAATCATGATTGGAGTTGGATACCTCAGCCATCTTATCGCGGACTCATCCACACCAAGGGGACTACCCATTATTTAAAGTGCCTGCAATATTCCCATCAACTGAAAACAATTTTTCCTTGATCCTCCCAAAACACCCGAGCTAATCTGGCAGTAACTCCACCCCACTGTTTAACAGTGGCCCTTGTTGGCACTGCCAACACCCAAGCACCTCCGCCGAACCGTATAACAGGTGCAACGACCATCTCGGTCGCCGGTTCATTTTTCATCTTGCCTAACGGCACTCTATATTAACCCTGCCAGGGAGCCTTCCCTGACACGGGATATCTCTCTGCGCATTTTTCAATTACTAACCAAGAGAGGTAATCCATGAATATTAATGGCGTTTTAACCATTCGTACTATCCAAGGCCGTAACGGGCCTTTTAATGTCGGTCGTCTTATCACTGATTTGGGGGAGTTTTCCGTTAAGGACACTCTGCTGGAGCAGTATGAGGAAGGTCGTTATGAAGGAAATTTCAATGTTACACAGATATTTCCTTCATCCTACTTAGCCGGTGGTCGTTTTGTCGTTGAGGTTCGGGCAACAATCAAAAGCCTGAATCTCGATGGTGTTGACGACCTCAAGCCTGAAGATAAAGAGGTTGCCGCTGAACCTGATCCAGTAGACAGCCAACCAGAAACAACTGACGTTGCTGCTTCTGAACTGACAGGTCTACCGGCTGAAGTTAACACCGAAAGCGATGGTGAGCTTGATGATAATGGTAGCGATGAAGCACTATTTGATTCGTTGTGGCCTCTGGGCACTCAAGTCAAACTCGACCCAACGGTGGATCGTCTGAAGTTCCGTTTACAGCGTAATCGTCTCAAGGATCTTGGTTATACCTTTGATCCTCGGGAACAGATCTGGAGCAATAGCACCGCTAACGCATAAATAGACCATCAAACCCAACCGGAGAAAGTTTCCCCATCGGGTGCTTTCTTCGGTTTTTTAATAAAAACCCTAGGAGAAAGCAATGCAACAATCACTAATGCAGTTAGATATTATTCCTGATCTGTATGTCGATGCCAGTTTGGTAGATGCCTATGACAAGCTGCTGTTTTTGTCTCTATGGGGGCGTGATACCGCAATCCAAGAGTTTTTGGCCGGAATATCACTCGCCAATGAAGAAGGCGGAATCAACAGCTTTTTTCTGTCTACAGGTACCAAAGCGAATAGCGAGCCACAACGTAAACTTGTGCAAATAGGTGAAGCTAAGCGTTTGAATCACTACAGCGGGCGAATGCCTGCCAGCAATGTGTTTGGTGGCGATATGGCTCACTTGTGGGTCTTTGATCGTTTAGTCACTGAGCCTGACCTTGCTAACCGCCGTACTATCGCTATATCCAAAACGATTAATCATTCGGTAGAGGATAAAACGGCAACTCAAAATCGAATCTGGCAGTTAACAAAGGCGATATGCCATCTGCCACTGCTCGACCATTGGGCTGAAACGATTATCAGCACGTTCTACCATCGTGAATGGATTAAAGATTTTGACGGCATCGGTGTTAATGGTGCTTTGATTGATCTGAGCCTGAGTGATGAAGTTGAAACAGAGATTACTAAACTCATTCGAGAAGGTGCCCTCACTCTTAATTAACCCAAGCAAAGCCTTCAATCTATGAGGGCTTTTTTTATTAAACCCAAAATCATTATTTATTGTTTTCGCTAACCTCAATCCGCTACGGTCGAGCTTTAACGTGCCTCCACTCTCAGTGGAACCGTTGCTGGCTTGCCAGCGCCCTGTGCCTCTTCGAATCAACTTAGGCACAACGATCTTTAGATCGCTGATTCACTATTTCCACTTTTTCACTTACCTGCGGGGTCTCACATACCCTCTAGGGTCATGGTGTGCCTCGCTCTATTTCATTATTAAGGAGAAACATCATGGGTTGGTTATTTACTAACGGCGCAACTAAGTCTGACATCATCAAAAACCTGATAAAGGCAGAAGAGAATGACAACCGTTACTGGAATACAATCGCTCACTGTATACGTGGCGATGTACTCTGGGCAGTGGTCGAAATCACGTTTAAAAAAGAGGGTCGAAAAGATCATTTCATCGCCTGCTATCTCTTGATGAAATCAGATGATGGCTGGGGTTATAAAGATATGTGCGAAAGCATGGGGCCACTTCGGTACTCTTGCCCGCTTAAATACCTCAAGATGACACCGGTTACCAATCAAAGTTGGCGGAATGAAGTTATCGCCTATCATAAACACCAGTCTCAGAAGGTTGAGGTTGGTCAGAAAATCAGTCTAGTCAATGCACGTATCCCTTGGGTAATCATTACATCTAAAAGACCACTACAGGGAGCCTATGCAGGCACACATTATCGTATTCCTCGTCGGATGCTCGGTGATGTTGTCGCCGCTTGATTCTCATCATGTCTAAAACCCTATGGGGGAGATATCTCTCCCACTGGGCGGTATTTCTTCCGATTACTCATTCAATCATCAGGAGAAATACCATGGCTTTAATGTTTCAACGCCTAGCGCGTAATTTCATCAAAAACGGTTACTACCCAACCGATGCCGACACCATGGCACGGGTTCTATCTGCATTGTCAGCCCCTACCAATGGCTCACTTCGCATTCTAGACCCGTGTGCTGGCGAAGGTAGCGCACTTGCTGAATGCAAACACCATCTGGGATCAGATCAAGTGGAAGCATTCGGTATCGAATATGACCAAGAACGTGCTTGGCATGCTAAGCAAATTCTAGATCGTTGCATTCATGGCGACGTTCAAGATTGTCTGCTTGGTCAACGACAATATGGATTGCTTTGGCTCAATCCGCCATACGGAGATCTAGTGTCTGATAAAGGCAGTACTGGAGATGGTTTTGGTGCCCAGTTACATAAAAGCGGTCGAAAACGGCTTGAAAAGCTATTCTACAATTTGACCGTACCGGCACTGCAATTTGACGGCGTGATGGTGCTTATAATCCCGCAATACACATTAGACAAAGAGCTGGTTGGCTGGATCTCCACTCACTTCCACCGTATCGAGATATTTAAGGCACCTGAACAGCAGTTTAAACAATTAGTGCTATTCGGTGTTCGTCGCCGTACCAAAGAGGCAAGGCTCGATGCAACAGGAACTAAAGAGCGTCTTCTATCCATTGTGAACGGTGAACAAGAACCTGAAACATTGCCTGAGTGTTGGGCTTCAGAACCTTATGTTGTACCCCAATCACCCAGTGGTGATGTGAAGTTCAACTATGTAAAAGTCGATACTGCACAACTAGCCGATGAGATTAACCGTAATCCCTGTTTATGGGATCAGTTTGATCTTAAATTTCGCTCCGTAGCACTAGAGACCTCACGACGACCATTACGAAAGATGTCTGATTGGCATTTGGCGTTATCACTCGCCGCAGGCCAAGTATCGGGTGTCATTCAATCTCAAACAGGGCAACAGTTCTTAATCAAAGGCGGGACTCACAAAGAGAAAGTCAGATCGGTATCAACGGTCGTCGATGAAGATAATCGACGTACCTCAACCACCACACTGACAGATCGCTTTGTTCCCATCATTAGAGCCATTGATTTTACACCTGGCCCTGACTTCGCCCGTGTTATTGAAATCAGATAACGGAAGTACATGCAGCCATCTTTTGGCTACCGATTCATATTTAAAAATCAAACCAGTTAAAAACAACGTGCCGTAACGCACACCTTTTTTCTAACCCACTACGGGGCAACTTTCCCCGTTGGGATTGGCTGCCCTTTTTTTATAAAATAGAGAGGCAACTATGAGCGCAATTGCAGATGTTATTGAACCCGAAGTCACAGAAACATCACCCAATGTAATCCCGTTATCACAGTTTGTTGCCGATTTTGGTGACGACCTGTTAACAGCGGTATCACAGCAAAACCCACCTGTTTATGACGGCACACCCGATATTGCTCGTGAGCTAGTGATGGATAATCTCAAACGAAATCCATTCGATGCTCAACGAGATGTCGTGCAAGCCGTAACCCGTTTACTGATTAATGAATCAGAAAAAGCTGCGATCATTAATGCCGAAATGGGAACAGGCAAAACCATGATGGCCGTTGCGACAGCGGCTGTAATGTTCAACGAAGGCTACAAACGCTCTCTGGTTATTTCGCCACCTCACTTGGTCTACAAGTGGCGGCGTGAAATTCTGGAGACAGTGCCCAAGGCGCGTGTTTGGGTGCTTAATGGCCCTGATACGTTACACAAGCTACTGCAACTCAGAGAGGCTTTAGGATGCAAGGAGTCCGATTCACCGGAGTTCTTCATTCTTGGCCGTGTTCGTATGCGAATGGGGGCGCACTGGCAACCTGCCTTTGCGACTCGCAAGGTACATGTACGCACCTACACCGAATCGGGTAATGAGCACTCACAAAGTTTTGTACAAACTGAAGAGCTTGCAAGTTGTCCACGGTGCAGCACCATTGTCAAAGATAGCGAAGGCAATCCACTCACCTCTGTGATGGTGAAACATAACGCTGATCGACAGCAGTGGTGTGTGAACTGCAACGAACCATTGTGGACACTGGTTCGCCCTGCTCGTCGTCAAAAGAGTCGTCGTGAATTGCTCATTAATGCGATGTGTCAATTACCAACGATCGGCAAGAAGACAGCGGAGAAATTGATCAGTAGTTTCGGAGAAGAGCTTCTCTCTGGAATGCTTGAAGACAACCTCTACGAGTTCATCAACTTGATGGATGATGAAGGGGAACTCGTCTTCACTGATCGACAGGCAACACGTATGGAACGCTCACTTGCATCATTGGAAATATCCTTTGGCCAAGGTGGATTTCAACCCACTGAGTTTATCAAACGTTACTTGCCTGAACACTACTTCGACCTGCTTATTGTTGATGAAGGTCACGAGTATAAAAACGACAACTCTGCTCAAGGCCAAGCCATGGGTGTGTTGGCCAATAAAGTACGTAAAGTATTATTACTCACAGGCACACTGATGGGGGGCTATGCGGATGACCTGTTCTTTCTGTTGTGGCGAATTATGCCAAGACGAATGATTGAAGATGGTTTTCGTTTTAACCCTAAAAGTGGCACCTTAGGTACGGCGGCAATGGCATTTATGCGTCAACATGGAATCCTGAAAGATATTTACAAGGAGACCGATGCCAAAAACCATCGTACTGCCCGTGGTAAAAACACAAGCGTTCGTACTCAAAAAGCCCCCGGCTTTGGCCCCATGGGTGTTGCACGGTATGTACTGCCTTTTACGGCTTTTTTGAAGCTCAAGGATATCGGTGACAATGTGTTACCGCCCTACAATGAGCACTTCAAAGAAATCGATATGGAGGCAGAACAAGCTGAACGCTATACCGCACTTGAAACAACTTTAACGGATGCACTGAAGAACGCATTGCGAAGCGGTGATACAAGCCTACTCGGAGTGGTACTAAACTGCCTACTGGCGTGGCCAGATTGCTGCTTTCGTGAGGAAGTAGTTAAACATCCACGTACTCGTCAGTTATTGGCATTTGTACCATCCACCATCGGTGATGAACCCTCCCCTAAGGAAGAGGCGTTGATTCACCTATGCAAGGCAGAAAAAGCCCGTGGCCGCCGTGTATTAGTTTATACAACTTATACCGGCACCCGTGACACTGCCGCAAGACTGAAAGGTCTCTTGGCAGCAGAAGGGTTCAAAGCTTCGGTACTAAGAGCCAGTGTAGATACATGCAAACGTGAAGACTGGATTTGTGACCAAGTAGAGCGCGAGGTAGATGTGATTATCACCAACCCCGAACTCGTTAAAACCGGTCTCGATCTACTCGACTTCCCTTGCATCGTCTTTATGCAAAGCGGTTTTAACGTGTACACCTTGCAACAAGCCGCGCGTCGTTCATGGCGTATAGGTCAGAAGCAACCCGTAGACGTTTATTTTCTCGGTTACAGTGGCTCGGCACAAATGGCGTGCCTATCCCTGATGGCTAAGAAGATATCCGTCAGCCAATCCACTTCCGGTGACATGCCTGATACAGGGTTGGATGTACTTAATCAGGATGGAGATTCTATTGAGGTGGCTTTGGCTAAGCAATTAATCAACTGAGAAGGAGTAATCTACTGAGCCGCCAAACGTTTTGTTTGGCGGTTTTTTCAGGCATTGAAAAATTACAGATTGGATCATAAGCAGATGTGAGAACGTTGTGTTATAGATATCTGCTCTATAGCAAAGCCGTCATATTTATTCTCAATAAATTGCTGTTTACTCGAGCCATCCTTAAGCAGACCTTGGTGAACTTTTAGTCAACTACCGTAAAGTGCCAAAACCGGACGTACGGATTAAGTTTGAGCCACTACATCTAGTTATTCATTCTATAACTCTTGATAATGCTTTCCTAAAAATCGATCGCCCTTGGTAAAGGATGCTCGTTTGTACTTCTCTAGGTCAAAGTTAAGAGTTTTGATATCCTCGTGATGGAGTTTGTCGCTATTGAGCGTCAAAATATACTGTTTTGCATTGATTTCTTCAGTATTTTCTTCAAGATAATTGAGACTTCTAATTAGAGTATCTTGATCAACATCAAATATATTATCGTGAACCAAAAACCCAGGATGGTATTCATCTATTTCTGGAGTGAGCAACAAGGCGATATCGTAGAAAAATACTTTTTCTCGTTCGTTACTATGACTTCCATCATCGTAAATACGTAATTCATAGTTAACAACTTCTTTTTTATCACTGATCTTTATATTAAAAGAGCATATTCGATTACCCATTACATACTGGTGAACTTCAAGGATTTTTTCTTCAAAATGAGTTTTTATTGATTCAGCTTCTGTCACCAATGAGTCAAAAGTCGTGATTTTCCCACTACGTTCCTGCTTCGTGATTTTTATATGTTTATCATATTCGTTATATTTATTAATAAAAGCTGAAAGTCTAGATCGTTCATCTAATTTACTTTGGTAAGAAGATACAGTAACTTTTAGGGTTTTTAGCACACCCTCTTTATCAATAATATTTAACTTATCTTTATATTGGCCATCCAATATTTTTATATGTTTCTTGATTTCCTTAAGCTCACTATTTAATGATTCTTTACGCGTATCAATTAAAGTTTTCTGAAAATTATCAATTTTTTTCTTGAACGTTGTTACTTCACATAATTCGCGCTTAATCATTCCACCAAGACCAGCTCTAAATCTATCGTAAAGCTCACTTATCTCTGAGGTATGATCATTTCTGGTGTATGAGGAAAAGAAGTAGCAGCGTATCCTGTTGATTGATCTTGGCAGATCAACAACCAACAAGGAGTACACTGCATGACTGATAGTAATGTTTCTCAACTGCATAAACCAGAACCGAT
>JAFLJP010000134.1 GCA_022712945.1 Gammaproteobacteria bacterium
AAGGGGGAATCGATGAGAAAAATAATGGGGCAGTTGACTGAAGATGAACACTTGGGTTAAAAAGCAGCCTACGTGATGCGTTGAGAAATCAGGTGTTCACGTTCGTCCGGAATAGGTGTTCATCTTCGCCGGAATACGCACTACCCTTATAGCAGGGAATAAATTGCATCTCAGTTGATAAGCTTTCAATAACGCCGGGTTGTGGTTGGTAGTCTTTCTTGAGACGTTCTAAGGTGATGCAAAGGCGATCCATTTTCACCGGTTTCAGTAAAAAATCGATGGCATTTTTTTCAAACGCCTCGATAGCATACTCACCATACGCAGTGACAAAGACAATTCGCGGCATATCGCTTTTGTCCAACATGCTGAGCATCTCAATGCCCGATATTTTTGGCATATTGATATCAAGAAAAACAACATCCGGATGTTGTCTATTGATCTCTTTAATGGTCTCAAATGCATTGGAACATTTCCCTACAATGTTAAATTCAGGGTCTGCTCCGATCTTCTCTTCCAGATCATCACGCGCATGCGGTTCATCATCAACAATGAGGACTTTTATCATTTCTATTCCTTGTTATAGGGGAGGCGAATATTCACCTGAGTCCACTGCTCCGGTTCACATGAAATGGTCACTCCATACTCCTGGCCGTAGCGTATTTTAATCCTGTCATCTATTTTCAATCCGATCCCATTTTGGGGGCTTTTAACATACAGCCCCGCATTATCTTCGACGGTTAATATCATGTCACTGTTATCTATGGTGCAACTCACCTTGATTATTCCGCTGCCGAGCAGTTCGCTGGTACCGTGTTTAATGGCATTTTCAACAATCGGTTGTAACGTAAAAACCGGAATTACCTGCTCAAATAGAGACTCAGGGATATCAATGTGAACCTGTAGCCGTTCTTCAAAGCGCGCTTTCTCTATTTCCAGGTAAGACTTAACGTGTTCCAGTTCGGATCGAAGCGTGGTGGTATCGTCGGATGTCTCGAGGCTTTTTCTGAAAAAATCAGATAAATGATGTAATAAATCACGCGCCCTCTCGGGCTGTTTTTTTGTGATATGGCTAATGGTCGCAAGTGCATTATAAAGAAAATGTGGATTAACTTGCGCAGCTAATAGTTTGTATTGATCTTCAATACGTAATTCCCGCTGCCGTTCATAACGACCGGCAAGAATTCGGCTGGAGAGAAGCTCCGCAATATTCTCACCGAGTTTTATATTAATGTTACGAAACAGTTTGTTTTTAGGCTCATACAGCCTGATGGTGCCAATCACTTGGTTATAAACACCATCCTTGAGCGGGATAATCAATACCGAACCCAAGCCACAAGAAGCCTCTCGCCTGCATTGATAGTCGCGTTTGAATATCACCTTGTTCTCATTAATGGCCTCCAGGGTATCCTCTGAAACAATCAGTGAACCGGGTATGTGGTGATCGTCACCCAAACCAGTAAACGCGAGTAACCTTTTTGTATCGGTAATGGCAACAGCGCCTACTTGGGTCTCCTTCTGCACTATTTCAGTAATTTTTTTACTGGTTTCAGGATTGAAACGAGTAAAGATAATGCTGGCGGTTTTCTCAGCAATTTGCCATGCAGTGGTGCTGCCACGGAGTGTGTCACAGGCACGTTTTTGTTCTTTGATCATGTACATAATCAATGCCGCACCCGCAGAGTTAGCAATCAACATCGGCGGAGCAACCTCCTTGATCAAAGCCCAGGTTTTGGATATTTCATCAAAAAACAAGCCGAATAAAAAAATAATCAGCATATGTCCCAGCACAGAAACAAGGGTGACTATAAAGACGACTTTAGGAGAAAACAGGTGTTCCATTCTGCCACGACGTGATAGGTAGTAATGCACAAAACCAGCCAGTACGCCTTCGAATGTGGTAGCCACCGCACAGGCAATATCAATGTAGTGGATGGGGTCAGCTGCGGACGACATGAACAAAACCCGATGAACACCCCCAGTAAGTCCGACAAAAAAACCAACCACAGGCCCACCCAATAGCCCACCGAGCACAGCACCAATAGCGCGAGTGTTAGCGATTGCGCTATCTGATTCAAATGATTGCTCACTTAAAAATGTTCCCAGAATGCAAAAACCGGAAAACACCAGATAGATAACAATTTTATCTGGCAGAGAGAGCGTGTTGTTGACCAAGTCAGTAAACACAGGTGTTTTAGTGAACAAATAGGCCAGGCCCAAGAACACCAGAACGTGCTGTAACAGTGGAATGATATGTTCAATAAATAACAGGTCTTGCATTAGGGCTTCGCTGTTTCAGAAAGAGTTGTACGACAGATTAACACAAGAAGAAAATCCCGCTCAGCGGGTATCACTGCCACTTGGCAGGCTATATCAACCACTCACTTGATTTGTGCTTTTTCAGTCATGGTGAAGGCTATATTGTTTGTAAAAACTCATTACCACATTCAATACGTAGCAATGGGAAATAGAGAATAACGAAGGAGAGTATACGATGTTAGAAAATGCTATTGGGTATAGGCATTATTGGCGGCCACAACGACGCTTAAGCTGTTGAATAAGAAATACAGTTCACCCAGCGTAAGTATTACGGCCTAACCACTACCGTTGATAGGCGGGTGAGCTAGATCCATTTGTCACCTTTATTTGGTTAGCCACTTGGAAAGTAGCATCACCAGTGGCGGCATTACGACATATGTCATCAGATAAACGATGATGGCAACCACTACCATTTCTTTAAATAGAGCCGGCCCGGATAATAATGGGTGTAGGTAATTCATAATAATATGTACTAGTAACCAAATTGAAAAGAAGGTAATCAACGCCATTTTATGGCGAGAGGGTTCCATATTGGACGACGTGTCGTAGGATTGTATTTCTGAATGTCGTTGAAACACTGGTGTAGAAATAACAACACCTTTAAGCTCGCTAAGAAGCCTATTTCGCTCCTCTGATTGCATCCATGGCTCGAGATTATCTAACGAGTCGAAGCGAAAAATACAGGTGTAGTATTGAGCCGTACAGAATGCAGGCTGCATAATTTCCACACCCAAGTACCCGCGATAGTTCTGTGCTGCTTGGGATATCTTCCCCAGCCATTTTTCAAAAAAAAGACATTTATCCTCTTTAACTCGATACTTGACGATAACAATTGGCATGATATTCTCTTTTATTTCTCTGCATATTCATTGAATTCAATTACATTTCTGTCTGGGTCTCGGATGAAGATGGCCTTCATGTTTTCAAATTGCATTTCCTCGGTAATGGCGTAGTTAAGCTGTTTAAATACGGAGGCCGTTTGATTAACGGAATCTACGTTTAATGCGATATGGGTATAACCCGCATATCTATCCTTAATATCCATCAAAATATTTTCGTCTTTGGCAACAGAGCTTGAACCCAGTAGGTTTAGAACGACGCCTGAAGGATGGCGCATCATGACCGGATGACCCTCGTTATAGCCAAGGTCTCTAATGCATTCAAAGCCAAGTGCTTTGTAAAATGTAACCGAGCGCTCTCTGTCACGTATACGAATTCCAATATGATCAATTCTCTGTATGTTTATCATTTTTATTCCCGTGCGTGTGATAAATAGGGCGCCTAAAGTGACTATTTCTGACAATCTTTAAACGCCATATTGGATAAATTAAATCGCCTATTTAAGAAGCTCTGACCACTTCTCATCCTCAGCCCACTGGGAGTAGGTTTGCCAGTCGATATCACTAAACTCTGCCTGTAATTTAGTGATGTTCACCTTATAACCCGTTGTCGAAAGCCATTCGAACATGATGGCCATGTCAGGGGCGAACTCTTCTAATACGGAAGTTGGGAAGCTCTCATAGGCGATTTTTTTCTGTAGTGCGTAGCTCAGTATATTTGCCATTTCACTCCCATTAACTTCATCACCGGCAATGTCAAAACGCTCACCAAATACAGCCTCTCTTTTTTCGAAAATGGAGGTTACAAACGCTCCAATATTTTTAAGACTAATCTGCTGAAGAGAGATGTTGTCAGGTAGCGCTTGGCTGATTTTTCCTGCTTTGAATGTGTCAATCGCCCAAGGTGCAAAAACATTATCCATAAAGGCCACAGGGGCGCAGATAGTGTGCGGAATACCTAGTGATTTAATGTGTTGCTCTATGCGATATTTACTTTCAAATTGGGGGATGCCGGTTTTACAGTCGGCATTTGCGACAGAGCTATAGACCAAGTGGCCAATATTGGCTGATTTTGCCGCATTGGCTAAGGCAATCCCTTGTGTTACTTCATGCTCGGTGCCTTTCTCCATAGGATTGCCCATAAGGAAAAAAGAATTAACCTTTTTTAGGGGGGCTATGATGCTACTAGGCTCATCCATACAGCCTTCGACTAACTCTGCACCTAGTGCTTCCAAGGCTTTCGCGGCAGGGGATTGTTTGTTGCGAGTTAAAGCGTAAACTTTGTGATGATTATTGATTAGCGCCTTGCTAACCGCGCCGCCTTGATTACCCGTCGCGCCAGAAACAAGTACCGTTTGTTGCTTTGTCATTGTATTGCCTAATTGGTTGTTTGTTGTGATGTAGATAATGGTAGGCAATTGCTCACCCGAGCACTAGATGGTATAAACGGGATAAATTGTTTCAAAAATGGCACATATTGATGATGGATCTCAACGAAGTTTTTATTTTTATTAAGGTTGTGGAAGCGGGGAGCTTTAGCGGTGCTGCAAAATTGATGGGGCTGCCGCGCTCAACGGTTTCACGTAAGGTGTCTCAGCTGGAGGAGGCATTGGGCATAAGGCTATTACAACGCACGACGCGAAAGCTGAGTCTAACTCATGCGGGCCGTGACTACTTCCAGCAATGCCGTACCGCTATATTGGGTATTCAGCAAGCCAACCAATTAGTACAGACATCACAGCAGGCTCCCACCGGTATGATCCGGGTTGCGGGTCTTCTAGCAGTGCAACGGGGATTTCTATGTGATTGGTTCAATGAATTTTTGAAGCTATACCCCAATATTTCAGTTGAGATACAATTAAGTGATGACAGTGTTGACATAATTGAGGCGGGAGTTGATGTGGCGTTTCGAGCCGGGGTATTAGGCGACAGCTCGCTCGTTGCTCGCCGTCTTATGGAATCCAAACTGGTGTTATGCGCCAGCCCGGATTATCTAATCAATTCAGCTGCGATCACTTCGATTGATAATATCAAACAACACAGAGCTATTTTTGTGGGTAACTCTGGCCAAAATGCCCGCTGGCAATTGGAGAGTGACAAGGGCAAAGTGATGGTGCCAATTAAAGCAACCGTTGTGGCTAACTCAATGGAGTTTGCAATTAATACCTGTTTAGCGGGAAATGGCATTGCACTACTACCAGATGTGATGATTCACGAGCATTTAGAGTCAAATAAACTACAGGTGGTACTGGGTGAGTATTCTGCAGGGAGCGGAGGAATATACATCGTCTATCCAAGTCGCACACACCTCTCCATAACGGTACGTACCTTTGTAGACTTCATCACAGCCAAAGTCACCGCTAGCAATCTTCTTTCTTCCTCGAAAACTCGTAACTCGGATCAAAGGGCGGATTAGCGAAGCGTAATCAATGGGGGGTGCGGCCGAGCAAGGTCGATATTTCCAGCGGGTGAGAATCCCGTCCCAGCAAGGCAGGTCAGCCACTGGGTAGCAACCATCGGGTAGGCGGAGGTAATTCCAAATATTAAGCGCGGTGTGCGCAAGGCAGCAGGCCGTAAGCATTAGCTGAAGTAATTTAGCCTCGTAAGTTTTTTTATCCAAGTAGGACGACAGGGTACCCTTCCTGGAAGCTCCCATTTTATGATGCGACAGACAAGTATCATAAGGCTGCTTCGGGGTTGTAAAGCCTGAATTCGTATGATAAGTGCATAACCTCTGAAGGTAGTTAGGCATATCCCCTGAAAAGAACAAGACTCAGGGTTACAATGCAAGGCTACGAAACCAAAAGCAGAGGCTACAAATGAGCTATTCCACTATGATCTTGAATGGTGTCAGGAATATGGTGTATGACTATGAGGATGTTATGGGAGGTGGAACGAATCTCCCACTCGAACAATTACCCCCCCTCTATGCTGCAATGAAAATAAATATTATCTCAAATGTCCTTCGTGAGCAAAGCCTTGAGTTATTTCAGCAATTTTTCTCAAATC
>JAFLJP010000107.1 GCA_022712945.1 Gammaproteobacteria bacterium
GTACCGTTATTGCACCGGATTTTTGTTCGCTCTGTCTAGTCAGGTATTGGGCGCATAGTGGGCTACGCAACGAATGCCTGACTAGACAGAGCGGGCAAAAAGACCCGTAAGAGCGGTATTTTAATGAATTCTACATCCCTAGTACATCAACCACTTTATATTGTCGGATCAGCGACCCTGTGGCATTTCGCATCAAGGCACCGCTCGCAGGCAATGGCTGTTCCCTTGGTAAATGCTGTCACACCGAGGCGGAATGCCACAGGGGCGCCCGAAGGGTTGCTCTGTCTGCTTCCATGGCGGCGTTGTGCTTCTTTCTTTTTTTACCCCCTGTACCTATTTCCGTATCAACATACAGCGTATCAAGTGATAAATCGTAGTAAACATCTGGATTGACACAGGAGTCAATTGTAAATAGGGTCAAATTTTGGAAACAAAAAGTACGCCTGAATTACCGGGTATTATCAGAATATCAAGGCAAATAGACTGTTTTTCAGGTGATTAACGAGTGTTATTGCCTGATTTTTCGCTGAATATGGCGGGGGAAAGCGGGCGATTGTGCCTTGTACTAACTAGTTATGCCCACAAGAGAAAAGCCCCAGCATATAGCCAGGGCTTGTAGAAAATTAAGATGGTTTATCTGGTGCTAAAGTGATGACTATATGATCAGTGCCCGGTAAAACTTGAAGTTGTTTTCCGATCTCGAAGCCTATTTGGTTAAGCCAATAGCCTTTGAGCTCAATTTTGGGAACGGGAGGCGGCTGGGGCCATTTCTTCAGATGATGTTCATAATAAGTATCACGAACTTTGAGGTGTCGTTTTTTCATGGAAGCTCCTTTTGCAATTTTGAAGTTGCGTAAAACCCACGAGTGGGTGGCCAGGAGGTTCAAAACAGCAAAAGGCACTGCTCTGGGTATTTCCCTTTCGGGTATTGTATTCCCCAGACCTCCCGACCATTACAAATGGTCGAATTACAGGCACAAAAAAACCGCATATGACACAGGTAGCGGTTTTGCCCGCCTTTTAGAGTTTTGAAGCTCCGTGAAAAAGAGCATAACCAGGTTGCTTGGTTCGTGTCAAGCAATAGAAGTAGTGGTAAAGTCATCATGGCATAACCAAAGGGTCAAGCGGACCGGCCTACCGCGGCGTTGTTTTGGTTTGCTGGTAAATTGAAAATTGAGTGTACTTGGGGAGTTTGGTGTTGGCCGCCCGCTTACCCAGGTCGTTAGCTCATTGGAGGTTTTACATGAAAATGAGGAGGTTACGAACTATAGAAATGACAAAGGCCCCATAAAGGAGCCTTGGATCTCAGCACCAACATGACTTGTCATCGTCATTTGCCGGGCTGGCTACACTGGGCGGACCTTTGTGTAGTCTCGAATGCCTGATGCAGAGCAGAGCAGGAACAGTTGAATTATATACGCTGTGGTTATTTTTTCAAGTATTGTTTTAAGTTATTTAGTTACAAATGCTCGCCTAATTGACCCAAATTAAGGCCATTTAGCATGCATTTATAAATTTCAGTCATCTGCTCTCGGCCTAATCTTTTTTTGAAATACAATCGTTTATTTGTATTTACATCCCTTTTTCCAAGTCGAATTAAGTCTAGCCTGTGAAATCCAACCGTATAAATCATGTCTGCTTTCACCCACGTATCTTTTTCCTGAAACCTACCTAATTGAGGCATAGAGGCATTAGGTAATTTATAATGGTAGGGCATTATTGGGTTTGGGCTGCTCGTACTTAAAGCCAATATAGTTACTAAATTCGAACGCCCACTAATGGGTGGTGTAAGTACAATAACGGGTCTATGACTCTTAACCATCTCAGGCTCTTTAAAGCCAACTGAAAAATCACATAATAATATTTGCCCTGCAGAAGGGTGAAATTCAATTGCCACTAAATATAATCCCTTGTAAGCTCACCTAATAAAGATAAATTGTACCATAGTCATGAGCTAACAAGCCGCTGCACTCTGACACGCTTACAGCGTGTCTTTTTACAGCACCTTGTTCATCAAGTTATTTAAATCAACACACTGCACAGCTAGCGTGCAGGTGAGCTAGACGTTATGAGTTACCCCCATTAGCGCTATCGGTTTTCATCTCATTCGCTCATGCAGGGCGATGGTTCCCGCATGCCAAGGCTTGGTCGACCAGTGGCCTCACTGGTTATCTACCGATTGCTCGTTAAGCAGATCTCCCCAGATAAGGACATGAACTTTCTCTGCACTGCTGCATCATTTACGGTGGCCGTTAAATCACGTGGCTTCGATGTCTTGTGCCATCTCGCCTCCAGCCTACGCCTCATATGATGTTTTTGTTCATCAGCTCGCAGATTTGCGTCCGGCTTCCTTCAGACAAACCCTCGCGGAATTGCCCTTGCCTTTCACTAGTAGTTATCGTCTACTAACAACATGGTGTTCGACGGTGATCTTCCTACAGAGGACTTTCACCTCATTAGTTCATGCCCATGCTGGGCGTACACAAAAGCGTAGAGCAGACGCAGGGGACTTTTGCTTCTTTTAAAGTAAAGTGGTGGGCAATCGCGCAGTGGCTTCGGGTAGTTTCTCCTTGTCCCCCGCTCTGCTCACGCTAAACGTTATGTTTTTAAAAGAGAGAAAAGATGTCTGTTGGATTAATATATAACTTAGTTGTAATTCTATCTCCATTCATAATGGGTATCTTGATAGTTGTTGGTGTTTACAAAAAGTTTCCAACTAGGGGGCAAGGTATCTTTGAAATAGTAACAAGTCCATTTAGCCCTACTTTATTAAAAGTTTTCTCGGCAGTTTTGTTTGTCAGTGCTGTTATTAAGGCAACTGAGTTAATATGATAATGGCTTAATATTTATATTGAATTTAATAAAACATAACCAGCGCCATTAACCCGGACAATTTTCCGCGTTGCTTTTTTGTGCTGAAAACATAGCACAAAACACAACGCTACAAATCGCCCGTTATGGCGAACGTTAGGTATACAGAAAGTCGTGTAGAAATCGGTTGACAGAAACTGGAGAGCGTGGTGCAGCGAAGCGAAATGGTGAATAAGTATCTTGGAGTACTCAATCTGCATGATTGTGAAATAGGTGTTGAGTTTCTGAGTGAGGTTGTCAGGCGACACATCGCTACTTTTGCATTCAGCAGCGTTGGATGTCGCCTCGGCGAAGACTTGCCTTTGGACTTTGAATCACTATTTGATCGAATTGTTGTCCGCCGTCGAGGCGGATATTGTTTTGAACAGAACGGTTTGCTCTACGAGGTTCTTGCTGAGCTTGGTTTTTCGCCTGAGCTTTATCTGGCACGGGTGATCTATAATCAAGACAGCCATCCCGGCTTAACTCACCGGATATCGATCGTAGAGTGTGGAAGGCAGCGATATGTACTGGACGCGGGGTTCGGCCCACTTGGCCCTCGGGTTCCGGTTCTCATGTCCGAAAACGAAACGAATGATGGAGGTAAGGTGTTTCGTGTTTCGGAGCGTAGCCCGGGCGAATATCATATGCAGGTCTTCAAGGGCGGAGAATTCTTCTCATTGTATCGGTTTGAGCTTGCGCGCTATGGCCAAGCCGATTGCGAACTCGGGCATTTTTACTCGCACCGTCATCCCGATGCTGCATTCGTAAATCACCTGGTAGTTTCGCGTATTCTGTCTGGCGAAAAAGAGGAAGGGGTAAAGTATCATATTGACTCTTTATGGTCTTCGAGAAGTAAATCAATGTAATCAGAGATCAATTGATCTGTTGTCAAAACTCGTAACTCGGATCAAAGTAGGGCAGATTAGCGAAGCGTAATCTGCCGTATGCATACACTCACCACTACACAGTTGATAACAATCCAACAGCTGCATTGATATACGGGTGA
>JAFLJP010000055.1 GCA_022712945.1 Gammaproteobacteria bacterium
CAATTTCTATTTCAATAGCGAAAGGGGGCTAAATGGATCCGCCTTAAGTAACATCTGGCGAGTTTTGGGGTTTTTACGCATTTCTAAGTAAAAATGACAAACTCAGATTGTTCATCGCTGAGAGTTTTGCAAGAGGCTCCTTAGCATACCTCTATTTTTTGTCGAATTAAAGGGGCAGGCTGCCATAATAAAAGAAAAGGCTATATTTACACATAGCCTTTCCAAGGTTTAAAGCACTATTTGGATATGTATTAATTGACATTCACTGTTGCAGGATCTGTATTACCATCATCATCTTCCAGGGTATAACTAAAGCTAGCCGCCCCCGGCATTATTCTGTAAAAGGCAATCTGATCCCCCAATATACCTGCAAAACCAACCCCTGGAGTCACCGCAGTAATTGACTTGATAATGACCGTGCCGACACCACCAGTATCATTACTCATTACAGGAAGATAGGTTATGCCCATTCCAGCCGTATAGGTATCATCCTCAGCGGTCAAAGAGGGTTTATACTCGATGGCACCCATATCACAGCTACCACCAATAGGACGTAGCGTACCCAGCTGATCATCACTCGCGCAGGTTGCATTATTTCCCGCATCAACAGCTTGGCTTGTTGCAAGCAATGGGTAATGACCATTTCCAGGTGTACCGTCATCGGTATAAACATCAAGACCAGGGGCTCCACTTAGGTCACCTACACCAGTGGTGTAGGTACACCCTGTCACATCACCCAACAGGGTGTTGCCCAGCGAAGTAACAATACCCGAACAATCTGCCCCCCCGACGCCTGAATTACCTGCAATTATTGAATTTTCAATTGTCAATGATGCACCGGAGTAAACGGCAACCGCACCACCAGGATTATTTACTGATGTATTGTTGGTAAAGGTACTATTTTTGACCACAGCATCAACCATCACTAGCTCAAGTGCTCCGCCACTGTAATAGGTTGAAGTAGCAGTATTACCAGAGAATGTAGAATTAGTAATATTTAGAGTTCCATACCAACCATGGATAGCACCACCACCATCAGATTCATTATCAAGAAATGTACTATTGGTAATAGTCGCATCTGTGTGCTGCATATACATAGTACCGCCGCCGCCATACGCGTCTATTTTACAATCAACCCCCGCAACAAATGGTGACTCAAACCAACCACCATGATTTGAAAAGGTACTATTACTGATATTCCAAGTGCCTTCACCATCAATTGCCGGAGCAGAGCGTGCACAGTTATCGGTAAATAATGAATTATTTACCGCCATTGTTGAGCCACTCCTAATCTCAATTGCAGCACCATAACCATACTGATTGTAATTTTTAGTAAAGACCATACTTTCAACATCAAGATTGCCCGTACCATAAAAATCCAAAGCCGCTAGATTTGCATACTTCAGAGTAATATCGCTTACACTCAAGGAAATCGGCGCTGAAACTCCATTAACATCCAGAATTTTAAAAGCACCCTCACCACTTATGGACGTTGTACCACTTCCCGCACCATTAATTTCCAAATCTTCCAGTATGTCAAAATCACCCGTTACATTACTATTCTCACCTGCCCCTGCTATTGTTATTTTATAATCACCAGCGGGCAGATTAATGACATCCGTACCAAGTGAAGCATTTGCTGCATCAATCGCTTCACGAAGTGAGCAATCGCTGTTACAAGCACCATCCTTAGTATCCGCCGTTTTATTCACATTAAAAGTAGCTGCGCCTGCTGTAGAGCAGATTAAACTACCCAAAATGGCCGCTAAGACTGTTTTATTCCCTATATACTTCATCGTATTTTCCCCTTTACTTCAGTATGGTATCAGACTGCATCTGCGTGACAGCAAAGGCGCTATGCTCCAAACTCAAAAGTCATACACCTAAACAGAAAATAAGTCTCCCGCTATCTACCTTAAAAAATAAAGCAACAAATTTCATCGCCAAAATAAACAATCTAACCTAGAGTCATATACAGTTGTACCTTAATAACAGATGGTAATATTAGTGGGCGTTGCCGCATGAATTAATTCAATAATTATGTCGTCATGGGAAAAAACGAATAAAATACGATATCAGAAAGGAGCACCTGTGAGATCATTACCTAATCTTTTCAAATTAAATTAAAATTGGTAAATAAAGTCATTCAACCAGATGGGCATAATGGTCAACATCGCCTCCTCAAGGGCAACCATCAATCCTGTCAGAATCATCAGACCCACCGCAATGAAAATCCCACCCATGGTGGGCTTGATCCATCGTGATGCATTCATCATGCTGTTTTTCATTTTCATTCTGGTTTTCTGTGATGCAAACGACATGGCAAGAATGGGCGTTGAGGTACCAATTGAGAACAACAGCATAATGGTCGCTGCATAGATCAAACTCTGCCCTTGCGAGGCCAGTGTGATCGCGGCTCCCAAGGTCGGCCCAACACAGGGAGACCAGACTGCACCCAATAACAAGCCCAGTGCAAACTGCCCGCGCGCGCCCGATAGCTTAATAGTCGAAACCTTGCTATTCATGCCACTGGTTGAGGCCGAGGCGAAAGCCGAAAAACGCTCATAGAGTGGATTAAACAGCAAGATCAAACCAAATATAATCATGACGGTGGCGGCAATCGTCTGTAGCACAGAGGTTGTTAAACCAATAGAGAAGCCAATGGTCGCGACGACCATGCCAAAGGTTGTGAATGAGATAATTAACCCCGCCACCAAAAACAGAGGGCCACGCCGATGTTCGTTAAAGGAACTGCCCAAGATAATGGGGATTAGTGGAAGAACACAGGGTGATAAAATTGTCACAACCCCGGCAATATAAGCTAAAAACATACTTGTCACACTAACACTCCATGCACTAAATTCTTTTATAAATAACAAGGGGGCAGTGACTACCCCCTTATTTCAATTCTCGCTATTGGTTAAACACCGCTAGCGATCATCTCAAGAAGTTTGTCCTTATTGGTTTCACCCATTGAACGGCCACGCTCCTCAGTGCCTCTATAGACAATGATGGTGCTCTGCTTGATTGCCCGGAACTTCTTTACCGCCTCATTATCCGAGGCAAAATCAACACGGAAGAACTGTGCATTTGGGTACATCTCTCGTGCCGCTTCCAACGCTGGGACTTGCTTTAAACAGGTACCGCAGCCATCTTTATACACATCCACAATAATCATCTTCCCTTGCTCCTGAGCATGCTTAAATCGATCAGCTTGATACGCTTCAGCCCCTTCAAGGGCAAAAGAGGCGCTAGAAAAGAGTGCTAAGAACAGAAAGGTGGCAATTGATTTAAACGTTTTTGCAGTTATCATGTCGTATTCTCCGAATTTACAGGGTTAATTGAAAATGATGTACACCACGTCATTCCCCTGTTCCACCATTTGGTTACACACAATTATGTTTTTTATTTGGCCTGCGGCATGGATGAGATAAAAGAGAAGTGGGATGCACTGGCCCTCGCCGCACAATCGGGCGATAAGCTGGCTTATCATGCCCTGCTTATCGCGTTGATTCCCTATATCCGCAAAATTATTGCGCCTGGTTTGGCGAACCCCGATTGGGTTGATGACTTGCTACAGGATATTTTGATGGGCGTTCACAAATCGTTAGCCCGCTATATGCCTGGCCAGCCATTTCGCCCCTGGGTTAATGCGATTATTCGTTATCGCCGTGCCGAATTTCTGAGTCAACATTACGCATCGATGGGACACAAAAAAGCGCCACTCGATGCAGTGGAAGAGAAGGGTGTCGATCTGTTAGGCTTTTTTCAAACCCTAGAAGATATCGAGCGAGTACTCCAACAGCTGCCAGAGAAACAGCAACAGATATTCTATTTAGTGAGAATTGAAGGGGTGTCAATCAGAGAGGTTGCCAAGCAGATGGCGATGTCAGAGTCCGCAATCAAGGTTTCCGCGCACCGCAGTGCCGCGAAATTAAAAGAGATACTACAACAGCCTTAACCCATGCCTGATCCCAGCGCTACCAGCGATAGAGCCGTTTGGCAAAGATGCCCATCACCACACCCAGCAACATAAAGGGCGAAAGCTGTACAATCGCATTATGTCCTGCTAGATCATAACCACAGGTTAAACGAAGACCAATCCAGGCAAAGCCGGCGATTGCGAGCGTGCCCATTAATGCAGAAAGATAAGGGTGAGTGGATGAGCCAGAGCGTTGATTGATTACCAAAACGATGGTGGGAAGCGTGGCTAACAATAGACTATCAATGTAGCAATCTATCAACGCCTGCAGGGTCGCAAAATTGATCCCCTCAGTGATTAAGCGAAATAGCTGAAAACCCAAAAACAGAGCGCCCGTTCCTAATGCCGCCACTACAAATAGTCGTTGATTGGTCGCATAAGGAATACGCAACCAGCCAGCCGCCAGCATCCCTATCACACTCACGGCAAATGACAGCAACAATTCAATTTGATGGATGGCTGACTCACTCAGCATCACTTGCCAATCAGCTCGCAGGCCGATCAGCAGTGTGACGCAGACCATATATGCGATAACCCCAAACAGTAACGGCATTACTCGCAGCAGAGGGTGATGCTCAGGCTCCACTGGTTGATGGTCATCCAATAATTGACCAATAAGCTTATTTACATCATCACTCATATTAATAACATCCGCAGCAGACGCACTCTTATACCGTCATTCCTAGATTTTCATCATAAGTTACAATTTATTTAAAAAGAAGTGCCATTTGTCATTTTTCTCTCTCAATATATGGGCGGTATCGACGGGGCGGGGTATAGCAGAGTTGTAACAAAAAAGGCCAGAATCATCAGACTCTGGCCCTTTTGATGTTGCCGTAGCGGTTTACGTGCTACTTGGATTTTTCACGTTCTTCCACTTCCTTGATTACGGCATCCGCAACGTTCTTAGGACACGCTGCGTAGTGTTCAAACTCCATGGAAAACTGACCACGCCCTGAGGTCATGGTACGCAGGTCGCCGATGTAACCGAACATTTCAGAGAGTGGGCAGGTCGCTTTGATGCGCACACCGGTAACGCCTGACTCTTGGCCTTGAATCATGCCGCGACGACGGTTCAAGTCACCAATTACGTCACCAACGTGGTCATCCGGCGTGAATACATCCACTTTCATGATCGGCTCCAGCATCTGTGGGCCAGCCTTGGGCATGGATTGGCGGTAAGCCGCTTTGGCCGCTATTTCGTAAGCGATGGCTGAGGAGTCAACCGCATGGAAGCTACCATCCATTAACGTGACTTTGAAGTCAAGGCAAGGGAAGCCAGCCAAAACGCCTCTGACCATGCTCGTCTTGAAGCCTTTCTCAACGGCTGGCCAAAATTCGCGAGGAACGTTACCACCAGTTACCTTGGATTCAAAGGTGAAGCCTTCGCCCGGCTCGCAAGGCTCGATAACGTAGTCGATCTTGGCGAACTGGCCTGAACCACCCGACTGTTTCTTATGGGTGTAGCTGTCTTCGGTGCGCTGGGTGATGGTCTCGCGGTAGGCAACCTGGGGCTTACCCACCACCACGTCAACGCCGTGGGTACGCTTGAGGATGTCTACTTTGATATCGAGGTGAAGCTCACCCATGCCTTTGATGATGGTCTCGCCTGAGTCTTCGTCAGTTTCAACCCGGAAAGAGGGGTCTTCCTGAACCATCTTACCGATGGCGATACCCATTTTCTCTGCACCGGCTTTATCTTTCGGTGCAATGGCGATTGAGATGACCGGATCAGGGAATACCATTGGTTCAAGGGTTGCCGGTTTTTTAGGGTCACAAAGAGTGTGGCCTGTTTGAGTGTTTTTCAAACCAACCAGCGCGATGATGTCACCTGCCTGGGCAGAGCTCAGTTCGATGCGCTCATCGGCATGCATTTCAACCAAACGGCCAACACGCTCTGTTTTACCGGTAAAGGTGTTCAGGATAGAGTCACCTTTGTTGAGCGTGCCAGAGTAGATGCGGATAAAGGTCAGAGCGCCAAAGCGGTCATCCATGATTTTGAATGCAAGTGCACGCAGTGGCTTGTCAATTGCGACAACCGCAAATTTACCGGTCTCATTACCTTCCATGTCAACTTCAGGCTGTGGCTTGACTTCAGTTGGGCTGGGCAGGTAATCAACAACACCATCCAGAACCAGCTGTACGCCTTTATTTTTAAATGCGGAGCCACAGAATGTTGGGAAGAAGTCGAGGTTGATGGTGCCCTTGCGGATGCAGCGCTTGAGCTCTTCAACTGAAGGAATTTCACCATCCAGATACGACCCCATTAGGTCATCATCCTGCTCAACAGCCGTCTCGATCATCATCTCACGATACTCTTCTGCTTTTTCTTGGTACTCAGCAGGAATGTCGATAATTTCGTAAGCCAGTGGATCGCCAGTGCTATCCCATACCCAGGCTTTCATGGTCATCAGGTCGATTACACCAACGAAGTCATCTTCGATGCCGATGGGCAGGGTCATAACCACTGGTCGTGCACCCAGTACCTTTTCAACCTGTTTGGTTACCCGGTAGAAGTCGGCACCCATGCGATCCAGCTTGTTGATATAGATGACACGGGCAACACCCGATTCGTTAGCGTAGCGCCAGTTAGTCTCTGACTGCGGCTCAACACCGCCTGAACCACAGAATACACCGATGCCGCCATCCAATACTTTCAGTGAACGGTAAACTTCGATTGTGAAGTCAACGTGTCCTGGAGTATCAATAATGTTGAAGCGGTGATCTTTCCAGAAACAGGTGGTTGCTGCGGACTGGATGGTGATGCCGCGCTCTTGCTCCTGCTCCATGAAATCGGTGGTTGCCGCGCCATCGTGTACTTCACCCAGCTTGTGGATTTTTCCCGTCAGTTTCAGGATGCGCTCGGTAGTGGTGGTTTTACCCGCATCTACGTGAGCGAAGATACCAATGTTTCTGTATTTACTGAGATCAGTCATGTTTGCACTCTAAAATGTTAAGCCCAAGATATTTTATCGGTCCTCAAACCCTTGAGAACCTGCGAACCAGGGCGGTTGCCCCTCAAGGAGGCTATCCGAGAATGAAAAACCTACTGCGGAAAATCCATTTCGGCCATATTTTCCGTAAATTTCTGTTGAATTAAGAGCGACTATTCGCTTCAAATCTACGAAAAATATGACTCAAAAGGGTTTCCCCTCGCTACGACTTCCATTCTCGGATAGCCTCTTGGTCAATAATGACCAAGAAAGGGCGCTAAATCGTCTCGAAATAGGAGCCCTTGGAACGCATGCGATATGCGTTAGGCGCGTATGATACCACAAAGCTTTTGGAATCCCTCTTTTTTCCACAAGCTCAATTCACTTGGGGTAGAAATCCGGGTGGCTGAATTAGGCTCAGACTGTTAATTGCAGTATAATGCGGCAAAATTTTTGTATGTGTTGAAAACCGAAGTGTTGGCAGAGTGGCTGACAGTTGAGAGTGAATAATGACAAAACAATCAAGTTACGCCTATGAAGAGCTGATCCGTTGTGGACAAGGTGAAATCTTTGGCCCAGGAAATGCGCAGTTACCGGCACCCCCGATGTTGATGTTGGATCGCATTACCACCATCTCTGAAGAGGGCGGCGCTCATGGCAAAGGCCAGATTATTGCCGAGCTGGATATCACCCCTGATCTGTGGTTTTTTGATTGTCACTTCAAAAGCGACCCGGTGATGCCGGGTTGTTTAGGGCTTGATGCCATGTGGCAACTGGTGGGGTTTTATCTGGGCTGGATGGGGGGTGCCGGTCGTGGGCGTGCCCTGGGTTCCGGTGAGGTTAAATTCACTGGTCAAGTGACACCTGAGTGTAAAAAAGTAACCTATTATATCGATATAAAACGACTAATTATGCGCCGGTTGGTAATGGGGATTGCAGATGCGCGCATGGAAGTGGACGGTCGTGAAATCTACGTTGCTAAAGACCTGCGAGTGGGTCTTTTTACCTCGACAGAAAACTTTTAAGGAGGTTGGCCTTGAAGCGCGTCGTTATCACTGGTTTAGGTATTGTTTCCAGTATTGGAAATAATAGAGAAGAAGTGGCAAATTCATTACGGCAGGGAAAATCAGGAATTGAATTTGCGGAGAAATATGCAGAAATGGGGTTTCGCTCCCATGTGCATGGTTCAGTTACTATCGACATTGAAGAGTTGATAGAGCGCAAAATACGCCGTTTTATGGGCACTGCTGCCGCCTACAATTATATTGCGATGCAGCAGGCGATTGATGCGTCTGGTTTGACTGAAGAGCAGGTCTCCAATCCGCGTACTGGCTTAATTGTCGGCTCCGGTGGTGCCTCACATGCCAGCACGGTTGCCGCTGCCGATATTCTGCGTGAACGCGGTATCCGCCGTGTTGGTCCCTACATGGTGCCCAAAACCATGGGTTCTACCACCTCAGCCAATCTGGCAACCGCATTCAAAATCAAGGGTGTTAACTACTCCATCAGCTCCGCTTGTTCAACCAGTGCACATTGCATTGGTAATGCTTGCGAGCAGATTCAGATGGGCAAGCAGGATATTGTCTTTGCCGGTGGTGGAGAAGAGCTCGGCTGGGAAGGCTCATTGATGTTTGACGCGATGGGTGCGCTTTCCAGTAAATACAACGAAACGCCCGATAAAGCATCACGGGCATATGATGCCCATCGTGATGGATTTGTGATCTCCGGTGGCGGTGGCCTGGTTGTGCTGGAGGAGCTGGAGCACGCCAAAGCGCGTGGTGCTAACATCTACGCTGAAGTGGTCGGTTACGGTGCCACTTCTGACGGTTTTGACATGGTACAACCGTCGGGTGAAGGTGCGGTGCGCTGCATGCAACTGGCGATGTCGACGGTTGAGGGTAAGATTGATTACATCAATGCCCACGGTACCAGCACGCCAGTGGGTGATGTGAAAGAGCTTGGTGCCATTCGTGAGGTGTTTGGTGAAGAGATGCCAAAAATCAGCTCAACCAAATCACTTACCGGCCATGCGCTGGGTGCTGCGGGTGTTAATGAGGCGATCTACTCGTTGATCATGATGGAAGAGGGCTTTCTTGCTGCATCGGCCAACATTGAAGAGCTGGATGAAGCGGCTGAAGGGATGGCGATTGTTCGCGAGCTTGAAGAGCAGACTATCAATACCGTGATGAGCAATAGCTTCGGTTTTGGTGGTACCAATGCCACTCTGGTGATGCAGCGTTACAGCGCGTAGTCATTTTTGTAACAAGCCGGCCAAGGTAGTGCTGGCCTCCAAATAGGGAGGCTGAGGCTTTAGCCGGTTTATTTAACGCTTTCCTTCCACCGTGCATTCCGGTCCTTCCCAATGAGTAACTTCTGCTACATGCCGCCTGCTGATACCGGTCTGGATATTCTCTATCAAGATGAGTTATTGATTGCAGTGAATAAGCCAAGTGGCCTGTTGTCCGTGCCAGGACGCGGGGCAGATAAGCAGGATTGCATGATCACTCGAATTCAACAGCATTTTGCCGATGCATTGACGGTGCATCGTCTGGATATGGAAACATCCGGCATTCTGTTATTTGCACGTAATAAAACGATTCACCGGCTGCTCAGTCGGGCCTTTCAGGAGCGTGAAGTCGGAAAACAGTACACGGCGGTTATTGCCGGTGCGCTGGAGAAAGAGGCCGGTGAAGTTAACCTGCCACTCATCTGTGACTGGCCCAATCGTCCGCGCCAAAAGGTGGACCATGAAGTGGGCAAGCCAAGTTTAACCCGCTACCAGTACCTATCTTACAATGTGCAGCTGAATGCCACACGCGTCGCGCTGTTTCCGGTCACCGGGCGCTCCCATCAGCTGCGGGTTCATATGTTATCACTAGGACACCCCATTCTGGGTGACCCCCTTTATGCACCGCCGGATGTTCAGGCAAAGGCATCACGCCTTCAGCTGCATGCCAATAAAATGGTAATCCAACACCCTGTTTCGGGTAAGCCGTTGCGGCTCTGTTCTGAACCACCCTTTTAATACTTCGAACACGGAGTGAATGTAGCCACCTGTTAAGGGATGTAGAAGAAGTTAACGTACCGTTATTACGCCGAATTGTTGCTAGGCCGGTATTGGACGCATAGTGAGCTACGTAACGAATACCGACCTAGATAGGGTGGGCGAAAAGACAAGTAGGCGCGGTATTTTAATAAATTCTACATCCCTAACCTATTGTGGTAACGTGAAATAATGAAAATCCAGCAATATACCCCCTCGGTTATTTTAATTTGTCTATTCTCCATGGCGCTACTTTTCAGTGGCGTGGCCCACAGTGAAATTGATAAAAATGACCAACAATCTTTTGAAGAATGGCTGGCAGAACTGCGGGATGAAGCACGGCGTGAAGGTATCTCAGACAAGACACTGGATGCAGCCTTAAATGAACTGAGTATCGTGGATAAAGTGGTCGAGCTGGATCGCCGTCAACCTGAGTTTACCCAGACATTCTGGTCCTATCTGGATGCACGCATGACCCACTGGCGTATTCAACGTGGCAAGAAGATGTTGAAAAAACATGCAAAACTACTCGCCAAAGTAGAAGCGCAGTACGGTGTCCCGGCACGTTACCTAGTCGCTTTCTGGGGGATGGAGACCAACTATGGAAACTACCTCGGCAAGTTTTCGACTATCTCCTCATTGGCAACCTTGGCCTATGACCCCCGGCGTAGCACTTTTTTCCGCAAACAGCTGATTGCTGCTCTGCACATTATCGACCAGGGGCATGTGAGCCGTGCGGATATGATCGGCTCTTGGGCAGGTGCCAGTGGCCATTTGCAATTTATGCCGACCACCTTTTTGGAATACGCCTCCGATGGTGATAACGACAACCGTATTGACCTGTGGGGCAACTTACCGGATGTCTTTGCCTCAGGCGGCCATTATCTCAACAGCATTGGTTGGCGTTATGGTGAGCTGTGGGGGCGTGAAGTACTTTTGCCCGCTGACTTTGATTGGCAGCTGGCGACATTGAAAAACAGGCAATCGGTTAGCTACTGGCGTGCACTCGGTGTTACCAAAGCCGATGGGCGATTGTTTGCTGAAGATGAGACTCTGGGTGCCATTGTTTTACCACAAGGAGCCAACGGCCCCGCTTTTCTGGTTTACGATAATTTCGATGTCATTATGGATTGGAACCGATCAATTAAATATGCGATTGCCGTAAGCCACTTGGCCGATCGCCTGATTGGACTGCCTGAGTTACGAAATGGTCGCGATGCCGATAATCGCCCGTTGAGCTTCGAAGCAGCAGAGGAGATGCAACATCGCCTCAATGCCCTGGATTTTGATGCGGGAACACCCGATGGAATCGCCGGTCGCCAAACCCGTGAGGCGGTGCGTGGTTATCAAGCTTCTGTTGGGTTGACCGCCGATGGTTTTCCATCCGTCTCTATTCTAGAACGGTTGCGTGATCAGCAAGCGGAGTTATTTGAAAAATAGAACACGTTTGAAAGCATAGCCACAATATTTGTAGTCATATTCTTACTGGGGTGTCAGTTAATATCGTATTTTGATGTAATCCCCCCAAGATTTGTTTGTTTTCCGCATTTGCTTTGTTATATTCAGCTCCATGACAGGAGGAGGGGAAGTTTTCAAGGAAGAACCATAAGGATATACTGAAGGAAAAAACATGCACCAGGAAGTGCTACGGGCAGGATGCCCGGAGGAAAAGTGGTAGGGAGGGTGACTGAAAAGTCCCCCTTTTTTTTTGCCTGTCGATTAATCTGTTTTCAGGTGATGGTGTTGTGACTTGTTTGCCCCAACAATGTAAACTCGTCTGATCAAAAAAACATAAAAGCCCTCATGTTAAAGGTCTACCACAGCAATCGCTTAGAACACCTTGCCGCCCATCTAGCGGCCACCATTCAGGTGGAGCCACTGCAATCAGTGTTGGCCGCCGAGGTGATTATGACCCAGCATCAGGGCATGGCGCGTTGGCTCTCTATTCAACTTGCGCAGGTGCAGGGCATTAGCGCTAACTACGATTACCCACTGCCCGCCAGTTATATCTGGGCGCTCTACCGCAGCCAGCTCGATAATGTACCGGAAAGCTCCTCTTTTGAGCGCTCAACGCTGGCGTGGCGTTTGATGGCGCTACTGCCCACACTGCTGGATGAGCCTGAGTTTAGCCCCCTGAAGCACTATCTTGAGGGAGGGCGAGACCAGCTTAAACAGTACCAACTGTGCCGTTATATTGCCGATACCTTTGAACAATATTTGATCTATCGCCCGGAGTGGATTCACGCTTGGCAAGCGGGTGAAAATATCGGTTGTGAAAAACAGCCGTGGCAATCCCGCCTGTGGCACGCGCTGGTGGCCGGTGAAACACCCACCCACCGAGCCAGCCTGCATCAGCAATTTATGCAGCGAGCGGCAGCGGGGAATATCAACCCCAAAACACTGCCCCAGCGCTTAATGGTCTTTGGCATCAATAGCCTGCCTCCCGCCTATCTTGAGGTGCTGGCGGCGGTGGCGGAACATATTGATGTTCACCTCTTTACCCTCAACCCCTGCCTCGCCTTTTGGGAAGATATTACCGACCCAAAAACCCTGGCACGGCTGCGCCAACGGTGGCAGAGCCAAGGCAAACCGGATGTATCCGAGATGTATGAAGTGGGCAACAGCCTGCTCGCCTCCATGGGAAAACAGGGGCGGGATTTCCAGCGGCTGATTCATCAAGAGCAGTACGCCATTGAAGATCACGACTGCACCGTTTATCTGGATGAGGGTAACCTGCTGGAATCAATTCAATCTGACATTCTGCAACTGTTAGAGCGGGGGCAGGGCGGTTATGATGCCAGCCCGGTGGCGGTTGATGATGACTCTTTAAGCATTCACAGTTGTCACAGTCCGATGCGTGAAGTGCAGGTACTTTACGATCAACTATTGCAGATGTTTGAGCAAGATCCTGAGCTGTTGCCCCGTGACATCATCGTCATGACCCCGGAGATTGATACCTACGCCCCTTATATTGAAGCGATATTGGGCACCGCCAGTGAGGGGCGGGTGATTCCGTGGTCAATTGCCGACCGCTCAGCGCAGGCAGAACACCCGGTGCTGAACACCTTTTTGCAACTGCTGCAACTGCCCAGCGCTCGCATGGCGGCCAGCGAAATAGTGGCGATGCTGGAGGTTCCCTCGGTATCCCGGCGCTACGGGCTGGATGAGCAGGCGCTGCAACGAATTCGCCAGTGGGTTCAAGAGAGCGGCATCCGCTGGGGGTTGGATGCAGAGTCACGCCGTGAACTGGAACAACCGGCGGATGACTGCTTCTCATGGCAGTTTGGCCTGCATCGGCTGATGCTCGGTTATGCACTGCCCCCGGAAGAGCAGATCTACCAAGGTTATCTCCCCTATATTCATATTGAAGGGGTCGAGGCGCAGTGGCTGGGTAAGCTACAACACTTTCTGGATGACCTCACCAGTTTGCGTAAACGTCTCGCTCGTTCACATCGCCCGGCGGTGTGGCAGCAACTGATCAATGAGATATTGTCACGCTTTGAGATTGAGAGTGAAGATGAACAGCAGGCGATGCAGCTACTGCGTGATGTGGTGCATGGCCTTAGCCAGCACACAGAAGCCGCCGGTTATGAGCAACCGATCCCGCTGGAAGTGGTGCAGGATTACCTCAAAGGGCATCTGCTATCCCCCGCCTCACCACACCGCTTTCTGGCCGGTCAGGTCAGTTTTTGCGCGATGATGCCGATGCGCAGCCTGCCATTCAAAGTGGTCTGCATGATCGGTATGAATGACGCTGCCTACCCACGCACCCGGCCACCGCTCGGTTTTGATTTAATGGTCGATAATCCACGCCCCGGTGACCGCTCGCGGCGTGATGATGACCGCTACCTATTTTTAGAGGCGCTGCTCTCCGCCAGGCAGACGCTCTACATCAGCTATACCGGGCGCTCG
The DNA here is from genome assembly GCA_022712945.1 of Gammaproteobacteria bacterium. Lineage (GTDB taxonomy): Bacteria > Pseudomonadota > Gammaproteobacteria > RBG-16-57-12 > RBG-16-57-12 > JAFLJP01. The sequence goes on from JAFLJP010000055.1 coordinate 13,871, forward strand.
ATTCGTGATAATGCGCTGATGTTGCCCTCGGTACTGGTGAGCGAATTACAAGATTATATCGAACAGGGTTTTGTGAGTGAGGCGGGGGAGCCAATCTTGAAGCAGCTTATCACCGAGCACCCGCTGCAACCTTTCAGCCCTCGCTATTTCCAAGGTGACTCGACGCTTTTTAGTTATGACCCGGTCTGGTCAAGTGCCGCCAATGTGCAGCAGAAAGCACCACAGGCAACGCCCTTTATTGAGCAGCCACTGCCCCCGGCAGATGTCACACAACGCAGCCTCTCCCTGCACGAATTGATCCGCTTTTTCAGCGCACCCACACGCTATTTTCTACAGCAACGCCTCGGCATCTATCTGACACAGCTGGAGGATGCCATGGAAGATAGCGAACCCTTCACCCTCGATAATTTACAGCTTTATCAGCTTAAACAGCAGCTACTTGAAAAGAGCCTGCAAGGGGATAATCTCGACCACTACCGGGAGATACTCAAAGGCAAGGCAGAGCTACCCGCCGGGGCATTTTCCGAAGTAATTTATGAACAATATTGTGATACCACCTGCGAGTTTTCCGAAGCTTTAAAAGCGCAACTAAAAGCACCGCTAGAACCGATCGAGCTAGACTTTAAAATTGGCGAATTTCAGCTGCACGGCTGGCTGAACAATGTCACCCATGACGGGTTGCAAAGCTACCGTTACACCAAAATCAAGGCCAAAGACCGACTGGCACTCTGGTTAAATCATCTGGCACTCTGCGCCATTAACCCCGAAGGTGTAACCCTGAAAAGTCAGCACTTTGCCGAAGATGGCGTGCTCTGTTTCGCCCCGGTAGATAACCCCCTTCAACAGCTACAACAGCTGCTGCAACACTACTGGCAAGGGCTGCAAAAACCGTTGCCGTTCTACCCGGAAAGCTCACTGATCTACACCACACTAATGAACAAGGGCAAGGGCGATGACGGGTTAGCTAAAGCAGAGAAACATTTTTTAGGCAGTGATTATTACCCCGGAGAAGGGAGGGATCCCTACCTGCAACTGCTGTTGCGCGACCAGAACCCCTTTGACCAACCGTTTTTTGAACTGGCTGAGGCGATATATTTGCCACTGCTCAATGCTGAAGAGATGGCAAAATGAGTATGAGACCACTCAACCTCAATAAATTGCCGCTGGAGGGGGTGCGCCTGATTGAAGCCTCCGCCGGAACCGGTAAAACCTACACCATTGCTACCCTCTATTTAAGGTTACTGCTGGAGCGTGGTCTTTCGGTAAAGCAAATTTTGGTGGTCACCTTCACCAACGCCGCCACCGAAGAGTTGCGTGATCGTATTCGCAAGCGTATTCGTGAGGCGTTGCAACAGTTACAAGGGCATGCCGAGGAGCAGGGCGACCCTGCATTGCAGGCTATTCTTGCCGCGTTGGATGATCACAAAGTGGCAGTACAACAACTCAAAGATGCACTCACGTTGATGGACGAGGCGGCGGTATTTACCATTCACAGCTTCTGCCAGCGCATGCTCAGTGAAAATGCCTTTGAGAGCGGTTCACTGTTTGATGTTGATTTTATCCGCGACGAAGGGGAGTACCTGCGTGCTATTGCCGAAGATTTTTGGCGCAGCCACTTCTATCCGCTGGATCAAGCCGATGCCGCGTGGGTTGCCCAGCAATGGAAAGCGCCATCGGCACTGCTGGGTGAGCTGCGTCGCCACCTTAAACACCATGAGCTTACCATTATTCCGCCGGTCTCCCCCCCACAGTTGGAGAGGCTGCTGGCAGAACGTCACGAGTTGCGTCAACAGGTGCAGCGCCAATGGCAGCAACAGGGTGCTGACATTCGTGAGCTATTATTGGCTAATGAAACGGGTTTTAATGGCACTAAATACCGTAAAAAGTCGGTTGCCGAAGCGCTGGCGTCGATGGATCAATTCTCTGAGCAGAATAACCCGATCACCCTGCCATGCCGCATAGAGCTACTGAGTGCCGCCAAAATTGCCACGGTGATGAAGAAGGGATTTGAGCCACCAGAGCAGCGCTTTTTTAATCTCATTGATGAACTGATTGAGGTGTGGAGAGGCTCGGAATCACTGCGACGCATTCGCATTATGCAGCAGTTTATTGAGTACTGCCGCCGCACCTTGATTGAGCGAAAAACAGCGCACAACCTGCTCTCCAGTGACGATCTTCTGCTTCACCTCTATCACGCGCTGAAGGGCAGCTCCGCCGACGCATTGGCCGCCCGTATTCGTCAGCAATATCCGATAGCGATGATTGATGAGTTTCAGGATACCGACCCGGTTCAATACACTATTTTTCGCAGCATCTACCACCAGCAACCTGACGGTGGACTCTACCTGATCGGCGACCCGAAACAGGCGATTTACAGCTTTCGCGGTGCCGATATCTTCACCTACATGCAGGCGCGTCACGACACCGAACACCACTATACCCTCGACACCAACTGGCGCTCCAGCTCACAACTGATTGCGGCGGTAAATCAGCTCTTTTCCTCAGCCCATAAACCCTTTATCTATGAGGATGATATTCAGTTTCACCCGGTAAAAGCAGCGGCTAAGGCAGATGAAAATCCACTGTTGATCAATGGTGAACGCATAGCACCGTTGCGGGTGTGGCAGGTTTTACGTGAGGAGGGTAACAACAAAGTCCTTAGCAAGGAGCAAGTGAAATTGCGACTGGCACACGGCTGCGCCCAGCAGATTGCCCAACTACTCAATCAAGGGTTAAGCGGTAACGCCACCCTGGGTGATGCACCACTGCAACCCCAAGATATTGCGATACTGGTGCGCAACCATAACGAGGCCGCCGAGGTGCAACAGGCGCTACGAGAGTACAACATCGCCAGCGCCTATATCAGTCGCGAAAGTGTCTTTAACAGCCGTGAGGCAGAAGCACTGGGGCGGCTACTACTGGCGGTATCAGAACCCAGCAACGAGCGCCGCCTGCGCGCCGCACTCTGTGATGAGATGATGGGGTTAACCGCCCAACAGCTGTTACTCGAAACCCCGCAGGATGAGAATCAGTGGGAAAAGCGACTGGCGCAGTTTCAGCACTACCATGCCCAGTGGCGTGACCACGGCTTTATGTCGATGTTTCAAAACTTGCTGCACCAGCAGCAGATACCCCAAGCACTACTAGCCACCCCCTACGGTGAACGGGCGCTCAGTAACCTGCTGCAACTGGCGGAGCTGCTACAGACCGCCAGCAAACAGCAACACGGTATGGCGGGGTTGCTGCACTGGTACTTTGAGCAGTTGGTGGACAAAGAAGAGGATGAAGAGCGCCAACTGCGTCTGGAGAGTGATGAAGCGCTGGTGCAGATTGTCACCATCCACAAAAGTAAGGGGTTGGAGTATGAGGTAGTTTTTCTGCCCTACATTTACGGTAGCCGTTGCCATAAAAAAACAAAAGAGGGCAAACCAGACAACCCGGTGGCGTTCCATCACCGCGATACCCATGAGCGGGTTTTGGATCTTGGCTCAACCGACTATGACAACAGCTATGAGCTGGCTGAGAGAGAACGCCTAGCGGAAGATTTGCGCCTGCTCTATGTGGCACTCACCCGGGCAAAACAGCTCTGTTACCTCGCTTGGGGGCAGATAAGCGGTGCCGCTGAATCGGCTCTGGGTTATCTACTGCACAACGGTGACATGACCGAATTGAGCGATGCACAACTGCGAGAGCGCTGGCAGCAACTGGCACAGCAAGCGCCCGATGCCATTGCGGTGCAGCCACTGCCCGATGCCAGCAGTGAGTGTTATCGGGGGGGCGACAATCTGGCTGGGCAGTTACAGCCCCGCCGCTTCAGTGGCCATATTGAACGCAGTTGGCAGGTCAGCAGCTTTAGCGCCCTCACCAGCAGCCGGGGCCACCGGGCGATACTGCCCGACTACGATGCCAGTGAGCCGATAACCGAGCGTCCTAAACAGCCATCGAACAACATCTTCACCTTTCCACGGGGTGCCAATGCTGGCACCATGATGCACGCACTGTTTGAGAATATCGACTTCACCCAGTCACAAGGGAAAACCGTGGCCGAGGTGAGCAGTGAACAACTGTCTAAATACGGCTATGAAGAGCGCTGGCAGCCGGTGATTGAGCAGATGGTTAACCGCGTGCTCAATACCGAGCTTGACCAGAAAACTGGTTTAACACTGGCACAAATCAGCAACAGTCAGCGGCTGGTCGAGTTGGCATTCTACTATCCGCTGGCTAACATCAACGCGGTCAAACTCAACAAGCTGCTCAGTGAATTTGGCGGCTACCCCGGTGACGGTGCTGCACTCAATTTTATCTCCCATCAGGGGATTATGACCGGCTTTGTCGATCTGATATTTGAATACCGGGGGCGTTACTACATCGCCGACTACAAATCGAACCACCTGGGCGATCAACTGGCCGACTATCAGCCTGCACAGCTCAAAGCCGCTATGCAACAACACCGCTACGACCTGCAATATCTGATCTACACCGTGGCACTGCACCGCTACCTGAAAGGGCGTTTGGTGGGGTATGACTATGAACGGGATTTTGGCGGTGTCTACTACCTGTTTCTACGCGGAATCACACCCGAGCAAGGTCGTGAAAGCGGGGTCTATTTTGATAAACCCGAATATTCGTTGATTAAACAGTTGGAGCAACTGTTTTCCGACAGCCACTAGCTAACTACAACTTCTTTTTGAGCATCTAAATGGGAAGTGTGTGTTTTATGCCGCACAAGGTTGTGCTTCTTGTGAGGGAAGTAACCATTATCTGCAGAAGTACGCTCTGCCATGAACGGTAATTGAAAGCAGTTCAAGCTAACTGGGGTAGAAATCGATGGGTATGGAGATAAACATTTTCTCTACTTCTTGAGCGCCGAACTTGAACGTCATGATTTGGGTGGCGATTTTTTTCTCTAACGCGGTATCATTAAGCTCGCTTGAAAGCACTTTGGCCATGCTCACGTTGCCCGTTGCTTCGATGGCTATTTCAAAGACTACCTGGCCACGTAACGAGGGGTTTCCCCTTAATGCCCGTTGATAAATCGACAGCAATCTTGATTTATACCTATCGATAACCAAGAAGATCTGTTCGTGGGTACGTGGAGAGTTTGCTCTCTCTTTTGCTCTCGCTAATGCTATTTCATCTATTTTTTTGGTTGGCCTCGCTGTTATTTTTACTAGCTTCATTTCTCTTCGCCATGAAAAGCGTACTCCATCATTCTAATCCCTTGGATTAAATCGAAAAAACTGCCTCTATTGTGCCTGTTATTTCGATGCTTTATTTTTTGGACGCCGTTTCTAGTATCAGTAACGGTAATAGTTAATGCATAGTTATTTTCATACTTCGATATCTGACCGTAAGCGACAAAAGGGGAGTGAAAAATAGCGGCAACCTCTTTTTGGCACTCAAGTGAGTGGCAGCCTTGTTTATGGTTTGGTTGTAACTGCCTATCAACTCTTTTTTTACTGACAATTTGATATTCTTGATCGCCAATGGCCACTGAAAAACTATCACGAAGCAGCTGTTTTTGTTCTTCACTTATAACCAAATCATCCATATTTTCAATATGGGTGGGGAGCAATACCAGTGAGTGTTTTTGATCAATAGATGCACATCCAGCCAACAGCAGGAAAGGGATAATAATGAAACCCAGCTGAATGGTGGAAGTCATCAATCTCTGTTTTTTGAGCATCTCAGTGTTCCTTTTTAATGTTCTATCAATCTGTTGTGAAGAATGATGAGGCGGTACCTAGACAAAATAAGCCTGTAGATACAACCTCGTTTTCCTCTCACCATTATTTTATGCAAAGAGCTCAGAATAATTTCAGTAAACTTTCAATGTCGATATGTGCTTCAACACTATCGGCAATACGCTCGATCCCTGCCTCACGCAGGGCGAGGTAGTTAATCGGTTCTGCGGTGGTGAGTCCTGCCCATTGCAATAGCGCCTGGCACGCTTCGGGTTGCTCAAACAAGCCGTGCAGGTAGCTGCCGATGATTTGATTATCTTCGGATACGACGCCTTCATTTTTGCCATCCAATACCATTAATGGCCGTTGCAGTGCGGGGCCTTGGCTTTCACCGGCATGAATTTGATAGCCGCTAATGGTGACATTGCCTAACGTGAGTGTGCCGCTGCTGCGCAGGAGTTGTTTGTGGGGTTTTAGGGTGGTGGTGAAGTCGAGTAGCTTTAGTCCGGGTGTCTGTTGTAGTGGGCTTTCAATTTCTTCAGGGTCATCAATCTGTTTACCTAGCATCTGGTAGCCACCACAGATGCCGAGCAGTTTCCCCCCGTAGCGCAGGTGATGTTGCAGGTATTCATGCCAGCCTTGTTGGCGTAGCCAGTTGAGGTCTGCCGTGACACTTTTTGAACCGGGCAGGATCACCAGATCCGCTGGTGGCGGAGTCTGTCCGCGAGTAATGAATTGTAGCTCTACCTGCGGATGCAGGCGCAGTGGATCGAAGTCGGTGTGATTGCTGATGCGGGGGATTGCCGGTACCACTATTTTTAATGGCTCTGCTGCACTGCTGATGTTTTGGTGGTTGATGGCATCTTCCGCTTCCAGATGCAGGCCGTGCAGATAGGGCAGGGTGCCGAATACCGGTTTTCCGGTGTGTTGTTGCAGCCACTCCAGCCCAGGTTGCAGCAGGGCGATGTCGCCACGAAAACGGTTGATGACGAACCCCTTTACTCGCTTTTTTTCCGATTCACTGAGCAGTGCTAAAGTGCCGACTAGGTGGGCAAATACACCGCCTCGGTCGATGTCTGCCACAATGATCACCGGGCAATCCACCGCTTCGGCAAAGCCCATGTTGGCGATGTCGTTTTCTCGCAGATTGATTTCGGCAGGGCTACCGGCTCCCTCAACGATGACCATCTCATATTGTTGCTGTAGCCGTTGGTGAGATACCAGCACCGCTTGCAGGGCGGTTTTTTTGTAGTGGTGATACTCCTTTGCCGCCATGTTGCCAAGGGCCTTGCCGTGGATGATCACCTGGCAGCCGGTATCACTGTTGGGCTTAAGCAGTACCGGGTTCATATCGGAGCGTGGCTCTAGGCCACAGGCTTGTGCCTGTAGCGCCTGGGCGCGGCCGATTTCGCCACCCTCTTCGGTGACGGCACTGTTGAGCGCCATGTTTTGTGGTTTAAACGGGGCAACCTTGATGCCACGACGATGCAGTACACGGCAGATGGCGGTGACAAGCGCACTTTTACCGGCATCCGAAGTGGTGCCTTGTATCATTAGTGTGCCCATGGTTTCGCTCTCTGGAGGTCTGTTTTCATTCGGGTTGATTACGGTGATTGAGCTCGCTCAGTGCGCGCTCCAGTCGTTGCCACTGGGGTTCATCTTTAGGTAGGCCAAATCGAATACTCTGTGGGTCACTGAACAGCCGGGTTAAAATACCTTGTTGGGCCAGTTGTTGATGGTGTTTGCTGGCTTGCTTGGTTTTGATCCAGCTAAACAGCGGGGTGCTTCCGGTGGGGGTTAGCCCATGCTGGCTGAGCAGTTGTGCCAATCGTTCACCTTGGTCTGTTAGCTGTTGACGAGTCTGTTGTTGCCAGCTGAGATCGGCCAATGCCTCTTTGGCAATATGGCGTGCCGGGCCAGATAGCACCCAGGGGCCAATCAGTTCTGCTAAGGGTTGCAGGATCGTTTCAGCTGCACAAACGAAGCCGATGCGCGCGCCCGCCAGACCAAAAAATTTTCCCACTGAACGCAGGACGACCAGCCCCGCAAGATGGCTGTGTTGGGCGATGCTCTGTTGTGGGGTGCAGTCGAGAAATGCTTCATCGACAATTAACCAGCCGCCACGTTGCTGTAGCTGTTGATGCCACGCTAATAATTGCGATTCACTGAAGCGCTGTGCGGTGGGATTGTTGGGGTTGACCAGCAGCAGTACATCGAGTTGATCAATGTGAGCTTCAATTTGATCGGCCTCAACCGAGATCACCTGATGGCCGTGGCTGAGCCATGCCTGGTGGTGTTCATTATAACTGGGGTGCAGCATCGCCACTCTGCTCTGTTTTCGTAGTCTGGGCAGGGCTTGTATCGCCATCTGTGAACCGGCGACGGCCAGCAGTGACGGTGCGGCGTAATAGTGTTTGGCGATCGCCAGCAGGCCATCGTTATCTTCCGGCAGGCGTGCCCAGGCAGCCGCTGGAATAGCCGGTATTGGCCAGGGGTTGGGGTTGATGCCGGTGGAGAGATCCAACCATTGTTGCAGTGGAATGTTGTACTGTTTTGCCGCATCACGCAGTTTGCCACCGTGTTCAAGCATGGGGGAGGGTTCCAATTATTGCCATGGTGGTGAATAGCGCGAGCCACAGCCAGAGGGTGCGCTGTACCAGACTGATCGCCTGTTGAATGTCATCCCGCTGCGGGGCATTGCCGCAACCAAAGAGTGGCCGTTCGGTGAGTTTACCATGATAGATGACGCTGCCGCCTAGTTTGCACCGCAGGGCACCGGCACCGGCACTCATTACCGGTCCGCCGTTGGGGCTGGCGAGCTGGTGCCCCTGTTCTCTCCAGCACTGGATGGCGCTGGGGAAGTGGCCGCACAGGGCGTAGCTGATGGCGGTGAGACGGGCGGGAATATAATTGAGCAGATCATCCAGATGAGCTGCCGCTTTACCAAAATATTCGTAACGCGGGGTGCGATAACCCCACATTGCGTCTAGCGTATTGACCAGGCGAAAAATCACCACACCGGGAATACCGGCAATAATGAACCAGAATAGCGCACCGAAGATGGCATCGTTGCCATTTTCCAGGGTGGATTCAATGGCGGCACGGCTGATCTGTTGTTCATCCATCTCGTGGGTGTGGCGGCTGACCAGATAGCCGACCCGGCTGCGTGCCAGATTAATATCGTTATCCTGTAGTGCGCTGTGTACCGCCAGTGCGTGCTCGGTCAGGCTACGGGGGGCGATGGCGAGGTAGAGAATAATTATCTCAAAAAAAACCGCATAGGGGGTGAGGTAAGCAAGGCTGAGTAGTGTCGCAATACCTCCACACAACAGTGCCAACGCAAATAGCCCGAGGCCGATACGCTGGCGATGGCTATGCGACGCCCTATTGCAGACTTTCTCTACACGGGCGGCCAGCCAACCAAAGCCCACCAGAGGGTGAAAGCGTTTCGGTTCACCCAGTCGGAGATCAAGCAGCAGAGCGATTAATATGACCAATAAGCTGGTTAACATCCGCTAAAATTCAATCCCTTTTTGGGCACGAATACCCGCTTTGAACGCATGTTTAACCAGAGTCATCTCGGTGACGGTGTCGGCAATCTCGATCAACGCCTGTTTGGCTGCTCGGCCCGTGATCACCACATGTTGCATCGGTGGACGCTTTTGCAGCACCTCGATCACCTCTTCAGTGGTGAGGTAACCATATTTCAATACGATATTCAACTCATCCAATAGCACTACATCGTACTCATCTGAGCGGAGCATTTCACACGCCTTTTGCCAGCCTTTTTTGGCGGCTTTGATGTCGCGTTCACGGTTTTGTGTCTCCCAGGTGAAACCTTCCCCCATGACATGGTAATCGACCTCGGGAAAACGGCGGAAAAATTGCTCTTCACCGGTAGAGGTGGCATCTTTTATAAATTGTACGACGCCGACGCGCATCCCATGACCAAGGGCCCGGGCGACCACACCAAAGCCAGCACTGCTTTTACCCTTGCCATTACCGGTATTGATGACCAGCAACCCTTTGTCTTGATCAGCTTGAGCAATCATCTGGTCCACCACCGCTTTTTTTCTAGCCATACGGCTATTGTGGCGTTGGTTTTTATCGTTGTCACACATGGTTTTTCTCTCACTGTTTGGGTTAAGCTGTCATCCTGTCAGTCGCTTTTTCAAAGCTTCCATAATATACCTGATTGGGTGTTTTTCAGCTCGGATATTTCATGAGTTTATGGGGAAATTGTGTTGGATATTGGCTGTGCCGGGGCGTTTCCGAAAGAGAGCAATGAGGGTGTTCATATGAAGGTGTTATTTTTGTGGTTACTCTTTGTCAATAGTGCATCACTGCACGCTGCTGAAACGATTATTGCCGATATGAATACACTGATATTGGATGATTGGGAGCAAGAGTCATTTAAAGGCCACACCCGTTATACTCTGGTGAATGTTGACGGTGTTGCTGCGCTGCATGCGGTGAGTGACAACAGTGCATCGGGGCTGTTTCGAAAACAGCGGATAGACCTGGAGAAAACCCCTTACTTGAATTGGACATGGCGAGTTGATCAGCCGCTCAGCAGGTTAGATGAACGGACCAAAGCCGGGGATGACTATGCCGCACGGCTCTATGTCATGGTGTCCGGTGGGCTGCTCTTTTGGAAAACCAAAGCGGTTAATTACGTTTGGTCCAGCTCCCAGACTGTTGGCACTCACTGGGATAACGCCTATACCGGACAGGCGCAGATGGTTGCCGTTGAGAGTGGCGTTGAAAACAGCGGCAAATGGTTAAGCTATAAACGCAATGTTGTTGAGGATATGCGTGGTCTGTTTGGTGACGATGTTCGCTATATTGACGGTGTGGCGATTATGAGTGATACCGATAACAGCGGTGGCAGGGTAGAAGCGTATTACGGCAATATTTACTTTAGTAGTGAGTAGCGATGAAACAGTTGGGCAGAAAGCAAAGAGTGGTTTATATTGAGTGGCACAAATCAATCAAGGTGAAAAAAGATGGCCGAAACAGTAGATGAGTTAACCGTTGAGTACAAAGAGGGTGATCTGGTGACCGTTAAGGAGCTGGATAAGCAGGTGCTCACCAAAGGGGCTTGGGCGACCATTATCTATCGTTATCAAGATTGGGATGGACGTAAGGAGGAGTACAGTAAGGATCGTTACACCATTCGCCGTTACCAGAAACGCAACGGTGAGTATAATCAAAAATCCAAATTCAATATTTCAAGCAGTGATCAGGCAAAGTCGATCATTGAAGCGTTGCAAAAATGGACGGAAGAGTAGCCTACTTACGGAATGTTTTAACCGTTTAACATGCAACACTTTTTATATTTTTTCCCGCTACCGCAGGGGCAGGGGGTATTTCTTCCGACTTTGGGTGTTTCTCGTTGGATTGGTTTGCTGGCCTGCTGGCGTTGTTCCAGGAAATGCAGATAGAGCGCCTTTGCTGCGGGTTCAATATCGAGTCCATTTTGGTTGATCTGCTCTTCGCTTAAGTTGTTTAGCAGATCGCTATCTTGGCCTGTGGTGAACAAGCGAATTGGTCGCAGGGCTATTTCCAGGGCGTTGATATCTTCAGCTGAGGTCAATTCACCCCACAAGGCAATGCCACGCATAAAGCCCTCGCACCAGCCGCTGACGATGGTGTACTCCTCTCCATCTTCCTCTTCAACCAGAAACAGCGCGTGATAGCTTTCATTGTGCATCCCTTCCATAACGTGGTTGTAGAAGGTGAAGATGATGTCGTTGAACTCCTCATACTCACTGCGTTTTTTCCAGCGCGGTGCTTTATCTTCCCCACCCCACAACATCGGTAGCCATTGTGCCGCCATGATGTTGTTGGGCGCGCAGGCGAGGGCGGAGAAAAAGCCATCCAGCTCTGAGGCGTTGAATATGGCCGACTCGTTGCCGTAGGCATCAAAGTAGTAGTTGACCAGATCGATAACATCACCATTTTCTGGCTTTTTAGCCGGTGTGGCTTCAAAGCCATAACTCTCAGCTTCTGATGGTCGCGGTGTGTCACGGCCATGCCGAAAGCCCAGTTTGATCTCCACCTCCTCCAGGTCACCTGCACAGCTGACATCAACACACGCTTTAGCGTAGAGAGCGCGAATATCGTCGATCAATTCACTGGCTTTCAGTTCACACAATCGTCCGATTAACAGACCATTCAGGGTGGGTAGTGAGGTATCGGGTTGTTTTAAGTAGGCCTGGTAACGGGCTAATACGGCATCACGCTGTTTCGGGTGATGTTCAACAACTTCACATAGAGCATCCACCGCCATTACGTGGGTAAATTCATCCAGCTCTGGCGTATTCAACAGCTCAGCCAATGGCGCAATAGCCGACTCACCAATCATGCCAAGAACTACCGGTAATTCATACAGAGCCCAGTCATCCTCAACTAATTCATCAAAGAGTTTAATCAATGGCAAAGTGGCCTGGTCACTGCGTAACTGTCCCAGTGTTCGCCAGGCGTGCAGTGGTGTCCAGATTTCAGCACTGTCAGCATCTGCCTGGTGCAGTTTTTTATCACCGGCAATTTCAATGAGGATTGCAATATCACTGTCATTGAAACCATATTGCAGGTAGTCGGGCCACTGGTGTGCGGCACAATTTAAATCACCCAAAGTGAAGAGAATATCGGTTTTGTTGGTGGTCATATTTTAGTACAGCAACCATAGTATGTTGACGGATCAAGAGAGCTCTTGGGGGTATGATAAACGCAAAGAGACATTTTTCCAATGCCAGGGAACAGCGGCTACATTTAAAGTTGGCAGCCCCACAAAATTATTTTCAGGGATAGTACATCAACCACCTTATATTGGCGGATCAGTTGTTCTGTCTGTTTTCGTGGCAAGGCGTGCTTTGCAGGGAATGGTTGTTCCCTTCACAAGAAGCACAACGCCGCCATGGAAGCAGGCAGAGCAACCCTTCGGGCAACCCTGTGGCATTCCACCTCGGCGTGACAGCTCTTGGCAAAGGGTAGCAACCATTACCCACCAGCTGTGCCTTGATGAGAAATGCCACAGGGTCGCTGATCCGCCAATATAAAGTGGTTGCTCTACTAGATGAGTGACTCCCTCGTTAAAGTTAGCTTTGTTGGCGTCGAAATGTTTATTGGTTTCATTCATTTCAACAGGGCAAATGAAGGCGCTCGGTGTTGCGGGTCACCTTGTACAGACTGATGAATCACCGGGAAGTGTGGAGCAGTTGATCCACTGTTTTTAGTCAACAGCATCTCTTAGGGGGAAGCATGGCAACAGTACTATTGGTGGACGATGAGGTGTCAGTTCGTGAGATGGTTTCAGAGGTTATTCGTCAATGCGGTCATAAGGTGGTGACGGCGGGCTCTGTTGCAGAAGCGAGGGGCTATTTTACATCGCAAAAAATCGATTTGGTTGTAACAGATTTGGTGATGCCGGAGCAGAGTGGAATCGATTTAATTCTTGAGTTCAAACAGATAGAACCCAATGTTAAGGTGTTGGCCATTTCGGGTGGTGGTGGTATCACTGGGCGTTTCGATTATCTGCCGATTGCTTCACTGGTGGGGGCAGGTGCTATTTTGAAAAAACCGTTCTCAATTAATGAATTCAGCAAGAAACTTGAAGAGCTTTTAAGTGCTTTTTGAGTCAATCAATTTCGATGTTACTTCGACTTGTACTGCAGGGCACCTCTATTAATTCATGAGCGCACACCTTAAATCCCAAATCCGCTGCATCGGCGTTGCGAATTTTAGCAATAGTCCCGCTATTGCTTGCAATTCGTGCCTGGCTGCAACGAATTTGGGATTCAATCTGCTACGCCCAGAATTAATAGAGGTGCCCTGTATTAAAAAAATCAGGGACGAATCATCCAAATGAGTATAAATAGCACTATTCTTGTGGTTGATGAGACGCAGGCTGATGTTGATTTTTTATTGGGTTTTTTAGGCGATCAATTTGATGTTTTAGTGGCTCTTGGTGGTCAGCGTGCATTGAAAATATTGAATGAGAAGAGGGTAGACCTTCTCTTGGTCAATACCGCGATGTCACTGATGGATGGCTTTGAACTTTGTCAAAAAATAAAAGCAAATGATGCTGTAAAAAATATCCCGATCATTTTTGTTACAGCAAGCGGTAATGAAGAAGATATTGATTGTATTTATGAGGCCGGCGGCGCCGACTTTGTTACTCTCCCCTGTCGGGGCAAAGAGTTGTTAACTCGAATAAAAACACAGCTGGAAATTAAAACACTGCAATCCTCCCTTCTCCAAGAGAGAGACGCTGCGCACGCAGCACGACAGGCTCTCGGCGAAAATCAACAAAAACTGCAAGCACTCTTTGATAATACGCCTGATGGCATTTTAATTGTTAATGGCGATGGGGATATAGAGGCGTGTAATTTTTCCATTCTTGCTATGTCCGGTTTTGAAAGAGACGAATTGATCAATGCACACTTTGACCTTCTTTTGCCTGATTGCAACAACATATTGGTTGAGTATGAGCGCAATGATGGCAGTATCGATGGCATTGTTGATGCAAAGCGTATTTCGATGGTTGTTTCATCAGGAAAAGAGTTTTCAGTTGAACTTTCCCTGTTTCATTACCACCAGGAGGATGGTGTTCATTACGCGATCCTCCTGAGAGATAATACTGAACGGCAGATGAAAGAGGCACTGCTGCGCAGTAGTGAAGAGAAGTTACGCACGATCATTGAAAATGCCAGCAATGTAATCTGTACCATGAATCAGTACGGTCAGTTTACCTTTCTCTCTCCCGCCTGGAGTGAACATCTGGGCTATTCAGTGGCAAATGGCCTGGGTAAGTTAATGGACCAGTTTATTCACGATGAAGATGTTGAGACGTTTCGACAGGCGCTTGTTCAATATGAAAATGGTGAATTTCCGCGTTTTGAGTGTCGGTTGATACATTCGTCAGGTGCTTTGCGTTGGTTTACGGTCAGTGGACGATTAGTTAAGGAGGGTAATAATAATTCACAGTTTTACGTGATGGTGCTTGAAGATATTACTGAGCATAAAGGGGTGGTGCAGGCGTTAACGGAGAGTGAAGAGCGCTTTCGGCTACTGTTTGAATCGATGAATCATGGTGTGGTGGTGATTGATGATCAAGGTACGCCAGTGGTTGCTAACCAGGCAGTTGAAAAAATTCTGGGCATCAGTTATCTGACACTGGTGGAGAAACTTGAAAACCGGGAAATTGAGTTGATTGATGAACAGCAACGACCCGTTAAGCTCAGTGAATTCCCTCCCTTCATCACCCTGCAAACAGGTAAATCATTCAACGACCGTGTTCTCGGTATTCGAGCCCATGAAGGACGCCAGGAACGCTGGATTTCGATGAGTGCGGTGGCCCAGGCTAGCGATTGCACAGCAACACCCGAGCGGGTATTTATCACCTTTTCTGATATGACAGAGCGCCGCTTTGCTGAATATGCGGTTCAGGATTACCTCCGTTATCTGAATGTGATGGAGCGGATGAATGAGCTGGGAATTCAGGCGGTCTCTGTGGATGACTTGCTGAGAAATGTGTTGCAGGAGCTGATTTTTACATTTGAATGCAAAAATACGTGGGTTATTTGCCCCTTCGAAGCGGAACCATCCCCTTCGTTTTTGCCCATGTTATTTGATGAAGAGCTTGGAGGCGAGGCGATTGAAGCGAAACTTGCTGTGGATGGCGATACTCAGCAGATGCTGGAAAAATCGTTAAGTAGCGATAAAACCACTGTTTTTTCAACTCACCAAGGCGAAGCATTGCCACTATCAATCGTTCAGCAGTATCAACTGGATGCATTGTTGACGGTTGCCGTTTTTCCCAAGAAATCCAAGCCGTGGCTACTGTGCCTCTGTTACGGGGAAGGGCAGCTGATTCCAACCCAGCAGGATCGCCTGATTTTAGAAAATATTGCGAAGCGTCTGGCCGACTATATCACCAGCTTTGATAGCCTAGACAGCTTGCGTGAGAGTGAAGATAGCCTCAAAGAGGCGCAAGAGATTGGCCAGATTGGTAACTGGTCTCATGATCTGGTAACCGACACCGTTTATTGGTCGGAGCAAGTCTATCGCATTCTTGGAAAAGATAGCCTGTGGTTTGTACCGCAGTATGATAGTTTTTTGGATGTTATCCACCCGGATGACCGTGAACAAGTCTATGAATATGACCAGTTGATTCGTCGTGAGGGTGGCAAGCAGGGGTATGATTTCCGAGTTTCCCGTTCCGATGGTGCGGTACGCTGGGTTCATGCTGAAGTGATTGCCGATACGCTGAATGGCGTTATACCGCGAAAGGTAAAGGGTACTTTCCAGGATATTACCCACATCAAAGAGAGTGAAGACCAGCTGAAACAGGCTGAAAATCAGATACGAATGATTCTCGAGTCTGCGGCAGAGGGGATTTTTGGTCTGGACAATGCCGGACACGCAACCTTTGTCAATTCATCAGCATCGAAAATGCTGGGCTATTTACCGGAAGAAATTGTGGGTGAGCCGATTCATTCACTCATTCACCACAGCTACCCTGACGGAGGAGAGTACCCGATTGAGGATTGTCCTTTCAATCAGGCACTGCTGGGTGGCGGGGTTCAAAGCAACCAGACCGAAACCCTGTGGAACAAGGCGGGGGGCTGTTTCCCGGTAGAGTACAGTGTGATGCCGCTTCGAAGTGGCTCAGTGATGCTCGGGGCAGTGGTCACCTTTCGTGATATCAGCGAACAGGTTCAATCGGAAGCTGAAAAAAAGATGCTGCAAACCCAGCTTCAGCAGGCACAAAAGATGGATGCCATTGGTCAGTTGACCGGGGGGATTGCCCATGACTTCAATAATATGCTGGCCAGTATGCTGGGCTACTCCGAATTGGCACTGCGTATTACCGCGCAGTCGCCAAATGAGAAGTTGACGCGCTACATTGAAGAGATTTTTAAAGCGGGTGAACGTGGCCGCGACCTGATTGCAAAAATGCTGGCTTTCAGCCGGGGGATTGATGACTCCAAACCCGAGCCTATATTGTTGGAGCCACTGCTGACCGATGTTTTGAAAATGTTACGCTCAGTGATGCCTGCTTCTATTTCCATTACTACCGACGTTGAAGATGACACCCCGGCGGTCATGGTTGACACCATTCACCTTCAGCAAATTATTATGAATCTTTGCATTAATGCCCGTGATGCAATGGAGGGGAAAGGTGAGCTGCATATCGTGATTCGCAATCACCAGTGCCATGAAAATTCTTGTGCCTCTTGCCATGAAAACTTTAGTGGACACTTTGTAGAGCTGGCAATTAGTGACAATGGCAGCGGTATTGAACAGGAAGACCTCATTCGTATATTTGACCCCTTCTTTACCACCAAAGAGATGGGCAAAGGCACCGGAATGGGGCTCTCAGTGGTGCATGGTGTGGTACATAGCGCGGGTGGTCACGTGGGTGTGAGTTCAACGCTGGGTGAGGGGACCACCATCTCCATCTATTTCTTACCTACCGAACTACAAACTGCACAACAAGATGATGCAATTGAACTGGTTACCGAAGAGGCCCACGCCGGAAAAATATTGATTGTTGACGATGAACCTTCTGTTGGTCAGTTTTTACAGGAAATTTTGCAGCTCTATGGGTATGAATGTGATTATCAGCCTTTACCAGTCGAAGCGCTTGAACAAATCAAAAGCCGCCCGGGGTTTTATCAACTCATTATCAGTGATGTGACCATGCCGGAAATGACGGGCATTGAATTGGCCGAATCAATTAAATCACAACACCCAGAGATTCCTGTTATTCTCTGCACTGGCTACTCCGATGTGTTAACGCCGGAAGTAATTGAACGTATTGATGTGTTTCGTGTTCTTAAAAAGCCACTTAATAGCATGGAGCTGTTAGAGAGTGTTGCCGATGCGTTGGGGTAGTAATGCTTGAAGTATTTTCCAATACTTAAATGGGCATAAAGAGGTAAGAGTCGATGCTATGTTAAGGCATTAAATACAGCACTAAAAATATTCTTTACAGTGAGACCTCTGCATAAAAAATAGTTTTTGCCTCAGCAAGGAAAAAGTGGTCTAAAAAACGGAATTTACCGGTGTGAATGAGTACTTTTAGATCACTTTTAACGCAGAGGTCTCACAGTAATAATCCTGTAATGATAACAATCAGCACAGGTTCATTCACCAGCGGGTTTCTCCCAACAAGCACCTCTTCACCATCACTCGTATTATCATTGTCAGAGCCTCTTGCAAAATCCCACAGAGCAGCGGGTTTATTAGCGCTTGATGACAAAAAAGAAAGTACCTGAT
The DNA here is from genome assembly GCA_022712945.1 of Gammaproteobacteria bacterium. GTDB lineage: Bacteria > Pseudomonadota > Gammaproteobacteria > RBG-16-57-12 > RBG-16-57-12 > JAFLJP01. Next base: position 31,840 of record JAFLJP010000055.1, read on the forward strand.
TCATTTTGGTAAAATAAGCTTGCGACTTCAAACCAATAGAATCATTAACATAGGCTAAGACCCCGTGAAT
>JAFLJP010000090.1 GCA_022712945.1 Gammaproteobacteria bacterium
GTAACTACTCAGCGCATTCATCTTTTGCCTCAACTCTTCGTTATTTTCGTACTCAATCGGTCACATATACCCATATGCTCCCTCTTTCCGTGCAAAAATGCCTCGATTTGAGGCAAAATCTAAACACGCTGAATAGTTACAACTTCTTCTACATCCCTAAGGCAATGGCAGCGTGCTAATCACTCTGCTGATTGTTTTTTTGTGCCAGTGCCAGCATCTCACAGGCGTGTGCTTGGGTCTGCTCGGTGATGACAATACCACCTAACATACGTGCCAGTTCATCAATTCGTGCATCTTCTGTCAGTTCCGCAATGGTCGTGGTGGTGCTGGTTTTATCGGTCTGCTTGCGAACGTGCAGCTGCTGGTGGCCCTGGGAGGCAACTTGTGGCTGATGGGTAACACAGAGCACCTGTCGGTGCTCGCCTAGGGCGCGCAGCATCTGCCCAACAATCTCTGCGGTGCCACCACCGATACCGACATCCACTTCATCAAAAATAATGGTTGCGATGCCGTGAACACGGCTGGTAATGACCTGAATCGCCAAGCTGATACGTGATAGCTCACCACCTGATGCGATTTTATTCATCGGTTGTGCTGGTTGGCCGGGGTTGGTGCTGATCAGAAACTCTATTTTTTCCTGTCCGTGCGGGGCAAACCCACCGTCATTGAGCCGGGGCATCGCAATCTCAAAGCGACTGCCGCTCATGGAGAGCTGTTGCAGGTTGTCGGTAACGGCTTTCTCTAGTTTTTTGGCTGCGTTTTGGCGTGTGCGGGTGAGCTTATCCGCCAGCGTTTGATATTGCGCTGCCGCGTGTGAAATGTCATTTTCAAGCGTGTCGTATTTAATTTCGGCGTTTTTGATCTCCTCCAGTTGCTGCTGTAGCTGCTGCTGGTGGTCGTAGAGTTGTTCTGGTCGGCAGTTATGTTTACGCGCAATTTCATGCAGTTCACTGAGCCGGGCTTCGACCTGCTGCAGTTGTTGGGGGTCAATGTCGACGGAATCCCGATAGTGTCGTAGCTCGGTAACCGCCTCATCCAGTTGAATGGATGCGCTGTCGAGTAGTTCGCAGATGGGGATGAGGGCGGTGTCGATGGTTTGCAGCTCACTCAGTTCTCGGGTAATGCGCTGTAGCTGCGAGATCAGCGCGCTTTGATCATCTTCATGCAGCTGTTGTAGCGCAAGCTGGCTCGATTCCAACAGACGATTGGCGTGGGCAAGGCGTTGATGTTCTTGATCAAGCGGTTCCAGTTCATCGGCTTGCGGGTTGAGCTGTGTCAGCTCATGAACCTGATAGTGAAGCAGTTCAAGTTTGGCATCACGCTCCTGTTTATCGCTGCGTAATGCGCTCAACTGCTGGTTGAGTTGAGACCAGTGGCGGTAAGCTTGGTTGAGCTGCTTGAGGAGTGAGCTGTTGTTGGCATATTGATCCAGCATCTCCCGCTGTTGTTCACGGCGCAGCAGTGCCTGATGAGCGTGTTGTCCATGAATGTCCACCAGCATTTCACCCAGTTCTCTTAGGCTGCCAAGGGGTTGAGGTTGGCCGTTGATGTAGCCCTTTGAACGACCATCTTTGCTCAGGGTGCGACGAATAATGCATTCGTCCTCCATCTCCAGTTCACGATCTGATAGCCATCGTTGAATTGCCGGTTTATCGCCAAGATCAAAGCTGGCACTGATTTCAGCCCGCTCACAACCATGGCGAACCATGCCACTTTCGGCGCGATCCCCCAGCGCGAGGCCTAGGGCATCCAGCAAGATGGATTTGCCTGCACCGGTTTCGCCGGTGAGGCTGCTCATGCCCGGTGCGAGATCAAGTTCCAGTAGTTCAACAATGGTGAAGTTACGGATGTGGATGTGGCTTAACATACGGGGGCGTCTCTAAAAATTGATATTTTAATAAATTCTACATCCCTAAATGCTCATTTATACCCATAAACCGGCAAGGTGCTCCTGCAATGCCTTCCTAACCGACATCCGGGTCGGAATCCGCTAATTTTTAGAGCCGCCCTTAGGCTAATAGGGGCATCGGGTGATATTTCTGCGATTGGATGGGTTAGCTGGGGCGTTCAGCCCAGTGTAGTTTTGCACGTAGTATATCGAAAAAATCGTAATCTTCGGGGTGTATCAGGCGAACCGGATGATCAGTCCTATTGATGCGCAATACATCACCAATTTGCAGGCTCAGGCCAATTTGCCCATCACAGGTGACCAGAACCTCTGACTGTTCGTGGTCACATACTTTAATCATGATTTGGCTGTCACCCGAGACAACCAGCGGGCGATTGCTCAAGGTGTGAGGGCAGATCGGCACCAAGGCGATGGCATTTAGCGAGGGGTGCAGTATCGGGCCACCACTGGAGAGTGCGTAAGCGGTTGAGCCGGTTGGACTTGAGATAACTAGGCCATCGGCGCGCATGGTGGAGACAAATTTTTGATCCACATAACACTCAAGCTCAATCATTCGCGCAACGTGTGATTTGTGAATCACCACGTCATTAAAAGCGTTATTTTCGGAGAGTATTTCACCACCACGATCAATCGTGGTGTGTAACAGGATGCGCGGCTCTTCAACAAACTGGCCACCCAGTACTTTATCAAGTGTCTCTTCAATCTGCTCTTTGGAGACGTCGACCAAAAAACCAAGGCGGCCTAAATTAACCCCCAGAATGGGTACGTCAGATGCATTGAGTGAGCGGGCGGCATTCAGCAGGGTACCATCGCCACCCACCACAATCACCAGGTCACACTCTTTTCCGATGGTGGCCCGGTCAACTGGTTCAAATTCGGTAGCGCTGATGTCGGGTGCAGAGCCTTGGTCCACAAAAACGTGGCAGCCACGGCTTAGTAGGTAGTTGCCGACCGATATCAGGGTGTCACCACCGTGTTGATCGTTGTATTTTCCAATCAGGCCGATGGTGTTGAAGGTGTTGTCCACGGCAGGCGGCTCCCGTCAATCATAGATAAGGTTGAGATCAGAGGGTAGCACCATTGGGGGCCGGGTTAAATAATTTCTGTGGCTGCTGATCTACACTTGTTGGTGAAAATGCAGAAAAGTGACGCGTAACTGTTGAATTTGTAGAATTTGCCCTTATATTCCCTGCAAATCAAATTCCCGGGCAGCACAACTGCTGCGTTGTATTAAGTGCAAATTTCGGAGCCAAAAATGTCAAACAAGCAGAGTAATGCAGATGAGCAACCGTCAACTGTTGACGGCGTGGTTGAACCGGCGGCAGATGTCGACGCTTCAGTGGTTGAAAATTCCGATGTTGATGTGGCCTCTTTACAGCAGGCGTTATTGGCGGCTGAAAGTAAAGCAAATGACCATTACGAGCTGGCACTGCGAACCAAAGCCGAGGCGGAAAACCTTAAGCGCCGCGCCGATCAGGATGTTGAGAAAGCACGTAAATTTGCCCTGGATAAATTTGTTGATTCATTGATTCCGGTGCTTGATAGCCTGGATATGAGCCTGCAAGTAGCAACTGGTGATGATGAGAATGTGGCTCGCTTGCGTGAAGGCAATGAGATGACCTTGAAAATGTTTCTGGATGTATTGCAAAAAAATGGTGTTCAGCAGATCAACCCGGAGGGTGAACTATTTAATCCTCAATTGCACGAAGCGATGAGTATGCAAGAGAGTACCGATCACGCACCAAACAGTGTGATGGTGGTTTTTCAGAAAGGTTATGCACTAAATGATCGCTTGATTCGCCCCGCCCGTGTGGTGGTTGCGAAGGCGGCGGTTGCTGAAGATCCGGTTGGCGGGAAAATCGACGAACAAGCGTAAACACGCCTTGAAATTTAATTTCATTACCCCCATCAAGGGTATCAGGTAACGAATCAATACAACCGGCACAGATTCCGGTTGGTCACAAAATTAGCGAATTGGAGAGAGACAATGGGCAAAATTATCGGTATTGACCTGGGAACCACCAACTCATGTGTTTCCGTGATGGAGAGTGGCAAGCCACGTGTTATTGAAAATGCAGAGGGTGATCGCACAACGCCATCTATCGTTGCATACGCAGATGATAATGAAGTGTTGGTTGGCCAGCCTGCCAAACGCCAGGCGGTCACCAACCCGATTAACACACTGTTTGCAATCAAGCGTCTGATTGGTCGTCGTTTTAAAGATGACGAAGTGCAAAAAGATATCAAGATGGTGCCTTACAAAATTATTGAAGCGGACAACGGTGATGCCTGGGTTGATGTGAATGGCAAGAAAATGTCAGCACCTGAAATTTCCGCCCGCATTCTGATGAAGATGAAGAAGAGCGCAGAGGATTATCTGGGTGAAGAAGTGACCGAAGCGGTTATCACGGTTCCAGCTTATTTTAACGACTCTCAACGTCAGGCGACCAAAGACGCTGGCAAGATTGCAGGTCTGGAAGTTAAGCGTATTATCAATGAGCCAACTGCTGCGGCACTGGCCTATGGCATGGACAAAAAAGGCGGTGATCGTAAGATTGCGGTTTACGATCTGGGTGGTGGTACTTTCGATGTATCAATCATTGAGATTGCAGAGATCGAGGATGAACATCAAATTGAAGTGTTGTCGACCAATGGTGACACCTTCCTTGGTGGTGAAGATTTTGATCTGCGCTTGATTGAGTTTTTGGCAGCAGAGTTCAAAAAAGAGAGTGGCATCGATCTGCACAACGATCCGCTGGCACTTCAGCGTTTGAAAGAGGCAGCTGAGAAGGCGAAAATTGAGCTTTCATCTACACAGCAGACCGATGTTAACCTGCCTTACATCACCGCAGATGCATCAGGCCCGAAACACTTGAATGTTAAAATTAGCCGGGCGAAATATGAAGGCCTGGTTGAAGAGCTGGTTGCACGCACCATCGAGCCTTGTAAGGTTGCTCTGGAAGATGCTGGTCTCTCTGCTTCTGAGATTGACGAAATCATTTTGGTGGGTGGTCAAACCCGTATGCCCAAGGTTCAGGAGGCAGTACAAAACTTCTTTGGTAAAGAGCCACGTAAGGATGTCAATCCAGATGAAGCGGTTGCAGTAGGTGCTTCTATTCAGGGTGGTGTACTGGGTGGCACCGTTACCGATGTGCTGTTGCTGGATGTAACGCCGTTGTCTCTGGGAATCGAGACCATGGGGGGTGTGATGACCAAGTTGATCGAGAAAAACACTACTATTCCAACCAAGGCATCACAAACCTTCTCTACCGCAGAAGATAACCAGTCAGCGGTGACCGTGCATGTATTGCAAGGTGAGCGTGAAATGGCGTCAGCCAATAAGTCACTGGGTCGTTTTGATCTGGGCGATATTGCACCGGCATCGCGGGGTGTGCCGCAGATTGAGGTCTCCCTTGATATTGATGCCAACGGTATCCTGAATGTTTCTGCCAAGGATAAGGCAACCGGAAAAGAGACTTCCATCATCATTAAAGCCTCTTCAGGTCTCTCTGATGAAGAGGTCGAAAAGATGGTACGCGATGCTGAAGCTCATGCTGAAGATGACAAACGATTCCATGAGTTGGTTGCTGCACGCAACACCGCGGATCAAATGATGCACGCTTGCAAAAAGTCGATGACAGAGCTGGGCGAAGAGAAGATGGAAGCGGGTGAGAAAGAGAAAATCGACGCGGCCATTGCTGAGCTGGAAGAGGCGATGAAGGGCGATGATAAAGAGGCGATTGAAGCCAAAACCACCGCACTGACTGACGCATCTGGTGAGATGATGCAGCGTGTTTACGCACAGCAAGCCGATGCTCAAGGTGGTGCTCAGCCAGAGCCGGGCACTGAGGCATCGGATGCAAAAGCAAAAGATGACAATGTGGTTGATGCCGAGTTTGAAGAGGTTAAAGACGACAAGAAGTAACAACCTATCGAACTTGTTACGGACAGGCGCAGGCGTGAAAACGCCTGCGCCTGTGGCCGTATAACGGCCTGAATTTATGCGTTGTGACGACTGCTAATATCCATCCATGATTTAGTTTATGGGGTCACACCGAACTTACAAATTTAGATAAATACTGAAATTTCTGCTGGTTTAAAATATGTCAAAACGTGATTATTACGAAGTGCTCGGCGTCTCAAAAACCGCCAGTGAGCCTGAGCTGAAAAAAGCTTTCCGTCGTGCGGCACACAAACATCACCCAGATCGTAACCCGGATAACAAAGAGGCCGAGGATAAGTTTAAGGAGGCCAAAGAGGCCTACGAAATTCTTTCCGATGCTCAAAAGCGTTCAGCATATGATCAGTTTGGTCATGCCGGCGTCGACCCGTCAATGGGTGGCGCTGGAGCAGGAGCCTCTAATTTTAGTGATGTTTTTGGTGATGTCTTTGGCGATATTTTTGGTGGCGCGGGCGGTGGCCGGGGGCAGCAGGCACGCCGTGGTGCCGACCTGCGCTACAATCTAGATCTGACGCTGGAAGAGGCGGTGCACGGAACCAGTGCCAATATCGAAGTGGCAACCCATGTGAAATGTGGTACCTGCAGTGGTAGCGGTGCTAAAAAAGGTACCTCTCCAGTCACTTGCACCACCTGCGGTGGTCATGGACAGGTGCGAATGCAACAAGGGTTTTTCTCGTTGCAGCAGACCTGCCCACACTGTAATGGATCGGGTCAGAGCATTAAGGATCCTTGTGGTACTTGCCGTGGCAGTGGCCATGTGCGTAAAAACAAAAAACTCTCGGTCAAGGTGCCCGCAGGTGTGGATAATGGTGACCGCATCCGCCTCTCGGGTGAGGGTGAAGTTGGCGATCGAGGAGCGCCAGCGGGTGACCTTTATGTGCAAATTTCGGTTAAAAAACACCCGATTTTTGTACGTGATGGCAATGATATCTTCTGTGAAGTGCCGATCAGTTTTGTCAATGCGACCCTGGGTGGTGAGCTTGAAGTGCCCACGCTGGATGGCCGTGTCAATTTGAAAATCCCAGCAGAGACCCAAAGCGGCCGCATGTTTCGTATGCGAGGCAAGGGTGTGAAATCGGTTCGTGGTGGTGCGCTTGGTGACCTGCTTTGCCGTGTTGAAGTGGAGACACCCGTTAATTTGAGTGCTCGGCAAAAAGAGCTGTTGCGGGAGTTTGAAGCAGAGACCAGCAATAGTCACAGTAAACACAGCCCCAAAGCGAGTTCTTGGTTGGGAAAGGTGAAAAGTTTTTTTGAAGAGATGAAGTCTTAATTGGACAATGAATCATGATACGAATTGCAGTTGCCGGGTGCTCCGGTCGAATGGGGCGCACCTTAATCGAAGCGTGCCAAGAGAGCGAGTTGATGGTGTTGGGTGCCGCAACAGAGCGGGCAGGAAGTCCGTTGCTTGGCATTGATGCGGGCGAAGTGGCCGGTGTCGGTCACCTAAATGTAGTGATTGTGGATGATCTTGCGAAGTCAGTTGACGATTTTGATCTGTTGATTGATTTTACGACCATCGAGGCGACACTGAATCACTTGAGCACCTGTGTGGCAGCGGGCAAGAAAATCATTATCGGTACAACCGGATTTTCTGAGGTTCAAAAACAGCAGATCGCTACTGCCGGTGAGACGATTGGCGTTGTATTTGCGCCCAATATGAGTGTTGGTGTCAATCTCTGTTTTAAGCTGCTGGAAGTGGCAGCAAAAGTGATGGGTGATGAGGTGGATATCGAAGTAATCGAAGCACATCACCGGCACAAAGTGGATGCCCCTTCGGGCACCGCTCTACGAATGGGGGAGGTTGTTGCCGATGCGCTGGGTCGCAATCTTGGCGAGTGCGCGGTTTATGGTCGTGAAGGCAAAACCGGTGCCAGAGACCGTGGTGAGATCGGCTTTGAAACCATTCGGGCTGGCGATATTGTGGGTGAGCATACGGTGATGTTTGCCGATATTGGCGAGCGGGTAGAGATCACCCACAAGGCATCCAGTCGCATGACGTTTGCGAAAGGGGCAATGCGTGCCGCCGCCTGGTTAATGAACAAAGAGCACGGCTTGTTTGATATGCAAGACGTGCTTGATTTGCGTTAGTCTTTTGTAACTATTCAGCTCACACCTGAAATCTACCATTTCCGTGCGAAAATGCCTCGATTTGAGGCAAAATCTAAACACGCTGAGTAGTTACCGTTTTTTATGGTTTCGGGTTTGCGTCGTCGGTGTTGCCATCTTCTGGCTTAATCTCACCCAGTGCCCCGCTATCTCCTTTGCAGGCGCGCATCACCAGGTCTCTGTTTTTTGCCAAAAGAATGCCAAAGGCTTCTGCCTGTTTGAGGTCGATACCTGAAATTTGCTGCTCCATCAGAGCGGCAAATTGCTCGCCCAGTTCGAGCATTTTATCGTGAGCTTCAGCCTCTTTTTTACTATTGAACATACTGTTGTCCCTGTCACAGAGCCACATTGCGATAACGGCCATGATTTTCCTCGTTCGGTTTTTTGTTGTTAATACTGTATATCTATACAGTGTTTATTTCAAGTGAAAATTGCAATAGGGGCGAATAGATGATTGTTCTGCTCAAGAGTGTCAGATATTTTAATTTGTTAATTTCTCGAACTGAATCGAAGATAAATCATCATTTGATGAAAAGCCGCTTAGAAAGCTATGCCGTGGGTTCTTGAGCCTTGATAACTAACATCTGAAAAATAGTGCTAGCCTTTGCTGCCTCAAACAAAGCCATGTAGATATATGCCCACCCTACCTGATTGTTACCGTACTATCGGTCAAGCCTGTTATTCCTATGTAAAGACGACAATGCCAGGAGCAACTATCTCACTATATGTGGTGCCCCGCCGATCATCTAAAGCCTAAGGGATGTAGAATTTATTAAAATACCGCACTTACTTGTCTTTTTGCCCACCCTGCTAGATAGGGTGAACAAAAATTCGGCCTAATAACGGTACGTTAACTTCTTCTACATTCCTTAGTGATTATCTGCTCCACGAAGTGAATAGGCGATAGACAAAAAGAGGGGTTTTGTCGTAGAATAGCGGCCAATTACGATCCAAATAAAAAGCAATTTCACAAGGGGCGGATGAACCATTCGGGTATCATCCGCTTTTTGTGCATCTAGCGGAGGTTATCTTGAGAAAACCGGCCCTTTTAGCATTGGAGGATGGCTCCCTGTTTAGGGGTGAAATGATTGGTTTTGAGGGGCAAAGCGTCGGTGAAGTGGTATTTAATACTTCACTGAGCGGTTATCAGGAGATCCTGACAGACCCCTCTTATGCCAAACAAATTATCACCTTAACTTATCCCCATATTGGAAATGTTGGTGTGAATCACGAAGATGAGGAGGATGACAATATTGTTGCCAGCGGCTTGGTGATTCGTGACTTGCCACTCCTTGCTAGTAACTGGCGAAGCGAAATGCCGCTTGATGAGTACCTGTGTAAAAACAAGGTGGTCGCGATTGCCGGTATTGATACACGTCGTTTGACACGTATTTTAAGAGATAAAGGTGCGCAAAACGGTTGTATCGTTGCCGGTGATAATATTGACGAAGCGTCGGCTATAGACGCTGCCAGAGCCTTTCCCGGTTTAAAAGGGATGGATTTGGCGAAAGAGGTGACCTGCACTGAAGCGAGTGAATGGCTTGAGGGCGAGTGGACATTGGCGGATGGCTATGTGACGCCGGATAGCCATCGCTATCATGTGGTTGCCTATGATTTTGGTGTTAAGCGTAATATTTTACGCATGCTGGCCGCTCGCGGTTGTCGGTTAACCGTGGTGCCCGCTAAAACCACCGCAGCAGAGGTGCTGGCGCTTAATCCGGATGGTGTTTTTCTCTCAAATGGCCCGGGTGACCCTGAACCCTGTGATTATGCCATTGAGGCGATTCAAACAATTTTGCAAGAGGGCATACCGACCTTCGGCATCTGCTTGGGGCATCAGCTGTTGGCGTTAGCCAGTGGTGCCAAAAGCGCCAAGATGAAGTTTGGTCACCACGGTGCTAATCACCCGGTACAGGACGACGAGAGCAAGCGGGTAATGATTACGGCTCAGAATCACGGTTTCTCCGTAGATGAAGCGAGCTTGCCGGATAATTTGCGGGCGACACATCGTTCGCTATTTGATGGTTCGTTACAGGGCATACATCGTACCGACTGCCCTGCTTTTGGTTTTCAGGGGCACCCTGAGGCAAGTCCGGGTCCACATGATGTTGCCCATCTTTTCGACCACTTCATTGACCTGATCGAACAGCACAGCAAATAAGAGCCTAGCCATGCCAAAACGTAGCGATTTAAAAAGTATATTGATTCTTGGCGCGGGGCCGATTGTTATCGGTCAGGCTTGTGAGTTTGATTACTCAGGCGTTCAGGCGTGCAAGGCGCTGCGCGAAGAGGGTTATAAGGTTGTGCTGGTGAACTCGAATCCAGCAACCATTATGACCGATCCCGACACCGCTGATGCAACCTACATAGAGCCGATTACCTGGGAAGTGATTGCCAAAATAATTGAGAAAGAGCGTCCTGATGCGCTGTTGCCAACCATGGGAGGGCAAACGGCGTTGAACTGTGCACTGGATCTTGACCGTGAAGGGGTGCTTTCCAAGTACGGTGTTGAGTTGATCGGGGCCAAGAAAGAGGCGATTGACAAAGCAGAGGATCGAAATAAATTTCGCAAGGCGATGATCAAAATTGGCCTCGATATGCCCAAGTCAGATGTGGCTCACAGTATCGAAGAGGCGCTGGAAGTTCAGGCCGTCGTTGGTTTTCCTACGATCGTTCGCCCTTCATTTACACTGGGTGGGAGTGGCGGTGGTATCGCTTACAACAAGGAAGAGTTTTTACAGATTTGTAAGCATGGGCTGGATCTGTCACCAACCAATGAGCTGCTGGTTGAAGAGTCGATCATTGGCTGGAAAGAGTATGAGATGGAGGTGGTTCGGGATCACAAAGATAACTGCATCATCATCTGCTCGATTGAAAACTTAGACCCGATGGGTGTGCACACCGGTGATTCGATCACCGTGGCACCGGCCCAGACACTGACTGATAAAGAGTACCAGATTATGCGTAATGCCTCTTTGGCGGTATTACGTGAGATTGGTGTGGACACCGGTGGCTCCAATGTACAGTTTTCCATTCACCCTGAAACGGGGCGGATGATTATTATCGAAATGAATCCCCGGGTCTCCCGCTCGTCTGCGTTGGCCTCCAAGGCGACAGGATTCCCCATTGCAAAAGTGGCGGCGAAACTGGCGGTTGGTTATACCCTGGATGAGCTGGATAACGACATTACCAGCGGTGCAACCCCTGCGTCATTTGAACCCAGTATTGATTACGTGGTGACCAAGGTTCCCCGTTTTACATTCGAAAAATTCCCGATGGCAGATGACCGCCTCAGCACGCAAATGAAGTCGGTGGGTGAGGTGATGGCGATTGGTCGTACCTTCCAGGAGTCACTGCAAAAAGCGTTGCGTGGTTTAGAAACCGGTAAAGATGGTCTTGATAATATTACCGATCTGACGGCGGATGAGCTGAAATCAACCCTGCGCCACGAGCTGCGTCTGCCCGGGCCAGAGCGCCTATGGTATGTGGGGGATGCTTTCCGTGCCGGTTATTCGCTGGAAGAGGTTCACGAAGCATCCTATATCGATCCCTGGTTTTTGGTGCAGATTAAAGAACTGATTGATATTGAGGCCGATTTAACAACCAAGTCGCTTGCAGATTTGGATAAAAACAGCCTGTTCCGATTAAAGCAGAAGGGTTTTGCCGATAGCCGTCTGGCGATGTTGCTGTCAACAACGCAAAAAGAGGTGCGCAACCGTCGCAAAGAGCTGGGTATCAAGCCGGTTTATAAGCGTGTGGATACCTGCGCGGCGGAATTCTCCTCTGATACCGCTTATATGTACTCAACCTATGAAGAGGAGTGCGAGGCTAACCCGAGCAGCCGTGATAAAATCATGATTCTCGGTGGTGGCCCTAATCGTATCGGTCAGGGTATTGAGTTCGATTATTGCTGCGTGCATGCGGCTTTTGCGATGCGTGATGATGGTTATGAAACGATTATGGTCAACTGCAATCCAGAGACTGTATCGACCGATTACGATACCTCTGACCGTCTCTATTTTGAGCCGCTTACTTTGGAAGATGTGCTAGAGATTATTGACCTTGAGCAGCCGAAAGGGGTGATTGTTCAGTACGGTGGTCAAACGCCACTGAAACTGGCACGTGACCTTGAGGCTGCCGGTGCGCCGATTATTGGTACCACGCCGGACTGCATTGACTTGGCCGAGGATCGTGAGCGATTCCAACAGTTAATTGAGAAGCTAGGGTTGTTACAGCCGCCCAATCGAACGGCCCGTGATCCGGAATCTGCGGTTAAATTGGCAGAGGAAATTGGCTATCCACTGGTGGTGCGGCCATCGTATGTGCTGGGTGGCCGGGCAATGGAAATTGTCTATAAGGAAGACGAGTTGCGCCGTTACATGCGTGAAGCAGTTTCGGTCTCTAATGACTCCCCGGTACTGCTGGATCGCTTTTTAAATGATGCGATTGAGGTGGATGTTGATGCAATCTGTGATGGTGAGGATGTATTGATTGGCGGTATTATGCAGCACATTGAACAGGCGGGCGTGCACTCCGGGGATTCAGCATGCTCTCTTCCCCCTTACGATCTGCCGGAAAAAATTCAAGACCAATTGCGTGCTCAAGTCAGAAAAATGGCCAAAGCGTTGAATGTGGTTGGTTTGATGAATACCCAGTTTGCGGTGCAGGGCGACAAAATTTTTGTTTTAGAAGTTAATCCACGGGCTTCGCGCACGGTTCCTTTTGTCTCAAAAGCAATTAATCGCCCATTGGCAAAAATTGCCGCTCGCTGCATGGCCGGTCGTACATTGGCTGAGCAGGGGGCGTTGGATGAGATTATTCCCCCTTACTACTCAGTTAAAGAGGCAGTTTTTCCGTTTATTAAATTCCGGGGTGTCGATCCTATTCTGAGCCCTGAGATGAAATCAACCGGTGAAGTGATGGGGGCGGCAAAAAGCTTTGGTGAAGCGTTTGCCAAGGCGCAGCTCGGTGCGGGAGAGATACTGCCCCGGGGCGGCCTTGCCTTCTTGAGTGTGCGCAATACCGACAAGCAACACGCTGCTGAAATCGGTCACGCCTTGGTTGAAGAAGGCTTCACCCTTTGTGCAACCAGTGGTACCAAAGTGGTGTTGGATGAGGCAGGCATTACTTGCAAACTGGTCAATAAGGTTGCCGAGGGGCGTCCACACATTGTTGATATGATCAAAAATGATGAAATTAATTATATCGTGAATACTGTCGAAGGCACCAAAGCGACGGCAGATTCGTTTGAAATTCGCCGGGAAGCGCTACAGCATAAGGTGAGTTACACAACAACGATCGCCGGTGCGAAAGCAACCTGTGCGGCATTGAAAAAACTGGATAACTGGAGCGTTAATCGCTTACAGGATCTGCATGAGGAATTGAAATAATGGTAAGTTATCCTATGACATTACAGGGCGCTGAGAAGTTGCGCTCTGAGTTAAGTGAATTGAAATCAGTCGCTCGTCCGCGGGTGATTCAAGCGATTGCAGAGGCGCGTGAACACGGCGACCTGAAAGAGAATGCCGAGTACCACGCCGCACGCGAGGAGCAAGGGTTCATTGAAGGGCGTATTGCCGATATTGAAGGCAAGCTTTCCAATGCCCAGGTGATCGATATTTTAGACCTGACCCCGAACGGTAAAATTGTTTTTGGTGCCACGGTTGAGCTGATAAATGAAGATACCGATGAAAAGGTGACCTATCAAATTGTTGGTGATGATGAGGCGGATCTTAAAGAGAACAAAATATCGGTTAATTCACCCGTTGCCAGAGCATTAATTGGTAAGGTGGAAGGGGATGTCGCTTCTGTCGATGCGCCGGGTGGCATTATTGAATATGAAGTGATTTCTGTTAAATATATCTAGCTTGGTGCCGTCGTTTTTTGTACGGAAATTTCTATATTTCACTTGGGGGTACTATGAACATATCCAGAATGGTTTTTGGTGGATTATTAATTGCCGCCCCATCAGTCGCAGTTGGTAATGCGATGCCGAGTGAAAAATATCAAGCAGAAGCGTCCGCTGTGGCAAAAGAGTTGGTGACACAGCTTGGCTCAGTAGTGAAACAAAAAATGAAGGCAGAAGGGGCTGTGGGTGCCATTGATGCTTGTTCGGTCGATGCGCTACGTATCGCAAATGAGCTCTCCCGAGAGACAGGTTGGCAGGTTAAGCGGGTTGCGACCAAAGTGCGTAACCCTTTAATGGGTATGCCTGATACCTGGGAACAATCGGTATTGGCGGGTTTTGAGCAGCGGCATGCCCAAGGTGAATCTTTTAAGGCAATGTCGTACAGCAAAGTAATAAAAGAGAGTGGCGGCAATTATTTTCGTTACATGAAAGCGATACCCGTTAAGGGGCAATGCCTTGCTTGTCACGGTTCTACTGCCGATATTTCCGGTACTGTGCGCGATATGCTGACATCCCGCTATCCACACGATAGAGCAATCGGCTATAAGGCGGGTGACCTTCGTGGTGCTATTAGCATTAAAATGCCCCTCCCTATCCAGTGAATACCCTTATCCAGCATGCAGAGCGCCTTCTATTAACGATATGGATGGGGATGACTTGGGCAGTGGGTTATCTGGTTGCCCCTATTTTGTTTCAACAGCTTGATAGTCGTATGTTGGCAGGGCAGTTAATGGGTGAGATGTTTGGTCTGGTGCATCTTATCGGCGCGGTTTGTGGCGGCTTGTTGCTGTTGGTTGCGTTACACCGTTATGGTCGACGCTTTCTGCATGCCTGGCGGGTCTGGGTGTTGTTGATAATGTTGTTATTAATTGCGGCAATCGAGTTTTATATTCGCCCGCAGATGGTTGAAATTAAAGCACTGGGTCTATTTTCAGATGCGCAACTTGCCGCAGAGTTTGGTAGGCTCCACGGCGCTTCTTCTGTCTGCTACCTTATCAATAGTCTGCTAGGGTTGCTGTTGGTCATAAAAGGGGTGCGAGGCACTGTTTAGGTCGGTAGTTTAATGACGGGATTTTTGGCGGGTTTGTAAAAGACACCGATATGGCCAATGCTTTGAACAAGAGTGGCATTGCTTTGTAGGCAAATCTCTTCAATCATTGCTTTACGTTCGTCGCGCTCTTCCACATTAATTCTGACTTTGATAAGCTCATGATGTTCTAGCTGTTCGATGGTTTCATTGAGCACATTTTCAGATAGCCCATTACCACCAATAATGACAACTGGCTTCAGTTTGTGCGCCAGGTTACGAAGGTGGCTGGTCTGGTTTCGAGTAAGTTTCATAATATTATAGTATCTTTGCATGGCAATTGAAAAAGTGACTGATAGTGTACCTCATAAACGCAAAGGCTTAGAAGTACAACCGAGCCCGCTTAACCATATTAAGCTGGAACTCGGTGTCGTACTCTGTGTGGCGGTGCTGGTTTTGTTGCTTGCACCTTCGTTCAGTGACTCATTGGCAGTGCAGCTGTTGATTCTTCTCGGTTATGGTGTGGTTGCGGGTGGTTGGTTGGTTTTCCGTATTCGCAAGACGATGGCGGGGTTGCTGGGGGAAAGAGATGGCAAAGATTACCAGCAATAAAAAAATGACCAACAGCAGTCGGCGCTGGCTGGAAGAGCACCTGGACGATGAGTATGTGCTGCGGGCCAAGCGAGAGGGCTACCGCTCAAGAGCAGTCTACAAGTTGCTTGAAATCGATGATAAAGACAAATTGTTACGCCCGGGTATGACGGTTATTGACCTTGGTGCCGCGCCGGGTGGCTGGTCTCAAGTCGCACGGCGGCGTATTGGTGAGCAAGGTCGGGTATTGGCGCTGGATATTCTTGATATGGATGCTCTCGCCGGGGTTGAGTTCATGCAGGGGGATTTCAGAGAGGCTGAGGTGCTTGATGCGATGATGAAAATGCTGGCCAATTCAACCGTAGACCTTGTAATGTCAGATATGGCCCCCAATATGTCGGGGGTGCGTGATATGGATAAAATACGTGCTATGTACCTTGTTGAGTTGACTTTTGACCTTGCCAAGCAAGTTTTAAGGCCGGGTGGTGATCTGCTGATGAAGGTGTTTCACGGGCCGGGTTATGATCAGTTAATCAAAGAGTTACGTGCCTGTTTTGATCGTGTTGTCACGCGAAAGCCAAAGGCATCCAGAAATAGATCGTCAGAGGTGTATTTATTGGCTCGCGGCTTTAGGTTATAGTCGGGCTACGGAATTTTAGTGAATTAGTAGGGTTTACCGTTGTGGGTAACAAGAGGTTAGCGTCTTGAACGATTTTGGTAAGAATTTGATGTTGTGGGTTGTGATCGCCGTGGTGCTGGTTTCAGTCTTCAATAGTTTTAGTGCTCAGAAAACGGGTTCACCGCGTCATTTGCAGTATTCGCAATTTATCAATGATGTGCAAAATGGTGAGGTCGCTTCAGTTCTCGTCGAGGGGCGCACGATTAAGGGGATGCTGACAAGTGGTGAGAATTTCACAACCTACAGCCCCGGTGATGATGGCCTTATTGGTGATCTGCTGAATAATGGTGTGGGTATTGATGCTAAGCCACCCGAGCAGCAAAGTATTTTGATGCAGATTTTCATCTCCTGGTTCCCGATGTTGTTACTGATTGGTGTCTGGGTCTTCTTCATGCGCCAAATGCAAGGCGGTGGTGGTGGCGGTCGAGGGGCGATGTCTTTTGGTAAAAGCAAGGCGCGCATGCTGGGCGAAGATCAAGTTAAAGTCACTTTTAACGATGTGGCGGGCTGTGATGAAGCCAAGGAAGATGTGGAAGAGCTGGTTGAGTTCTTGCGCGACCCCGGTAAATTCCAGAAGCTGGGTGGAAAAATTCCACGCGGTGTGCTGATGGTTGGCCCACCGGGTACCGGTAAAACACTGCTGGCAAAAGCGATTTCAGGTGAAGCGAAGGTGCCATTCTTTACGATTTCAGGCTCTGACTTCGTCGAGATGTTTGTCGGTGTCGGTGCCTCGCGTGTGCGGGACATGTTTGAACAAGCGAAGAAAAATGCGCCTTGTATCATCTTTATCGATGAGATCGATGCGGTGGGTCGCCACCGTGGTGCCGGTCTGGGTGGCGGTCACGATGAGCGTGAACAGACGCTGAATCAGTTGCTGGTGGAGATGGATGGCTTTGAAAGCAATGACGGTGTGATTGTGATTGCGGCAACAAATCGCCCTGATGTACTTGATCCTGCGTTGTTGCGTCCGGGTCGCTTTGATCGCCAAGTGATGGTGGGCTTGCCGGATGTGCGTGGTCGTGAGCAGATTTTGAAAGTTCACATGCGTAAAGTGCCGCTGGACGATGATGTGGATGCCAGCATTATTGCCCGTGGTACGCCTGGTTTTTCAGGGGCTGATCTGGCCAATTTGGTGAACGAATCGGCTCTGTTTGCCGCTCGTAGCGGTAAGCGCCTGGTTAATATGGATGACATCGAGCGCGCTAAAGATAAGATAATGATGGGTGCCGAGCGCAAGTCGATGGTGATGAGCGATGCAGAGAAAAAGCTCACCGCATATCACGAAGCGGGGCATGCCATTGTGGGGCGTCTGGTGCCGGAACACGACCCGGTGCATAAGGTCTCTATCATTCCCCGTGGCCGTGCACTCGGTGTAACGCTGTTCCTGCCGGAAGAGGATCGTTACAGTTACAACAAAACCCGTTTGGAGAGTCAGTTATCCACCCTGTATGGGGGCCGTATTGCGGAAGAGCTGGTTTTTGGTGCCGAGCAGGTGACGACAGGGGCTTCGAATGATATTCAACGGGCAACAGAAATATCACGGAATATGGTGACCAAGTGGGGGCTCTCGGAGCGCCTGGGGCCGCTGACCTATAGTGAAGATGATGGTGAGGTTTTCTTAGGGCACTCTGTTGGTAAGCAGAAGACGGTCTCTGATGAGACGGCTCATATTATTGATGAAGAGGTGAGGGTCATTATTGATCGTAACTACCGCCGTGCAGAGAAAATGTTGTCCGATAATATGGATAAGTTGCACTTGATGGCAGAGACGCTGATCAAATATGAGACCATTGATCGACCACAGATCGATGACATCATGGAAGGAAAATCACCGCGTCCACCACAAGCCTGGAGTGACGACTCAAAGCCGGGTGATAGTGGCGATAGCAAAAAAACAACGGATGAAGATAATACGGACGACACGGATAAAACCAAGGCATCGAATGATTCAACTATTGGTGGCGAGGCAAGTGAGCACTAGGATTTAACCGCATGTCGTACAGGATCGATTGCGCCGGTCGACCTCTCGATCTGCGCCACCCTTGTGTGATGGGTATCCTCAATGTCACCCCCGACTCGTTTTCGGATGGGGGTGACTTTTTAGGTTATGAGGATGCGTTGCAGCGCGCGCAGCAGATGGTTGCTGAGGGTGTTGATATTATTGATGTTGGTGGTGAGTCGACCCGCCCAGGGGCTGCTGTTGTCTCAGAGCAGCAAGAGCTTGATCGTGTGATCCCTTTGATTGAAGCACTTTCGGCAGAAGTGGCGGTGCCAATTTCAATCGATACCACAAAGGCGCAAGTGATGCGCGAGGCGGTGTCTGCTGGTGCAGGGCTCATTAACGATGTGAATGCGCTGCGTTCTGATGGGGCTTTGAGTGCGGCAGCCGATTTGGCGGTGCCAATCTGCCTTATGCATAAGCAGGGTTCTCCTTCGAAGATGCAAAAAAAACCTTCATACGATAATGTATTAACAGAGGTTAAGCGCTTCTTGCTGGCACGAGTTGCTGCTTGTGAATCGGTGGGGATTTCACGTGAGCGATTAATTGTTGACCCCGGTTTTGGTTTTGGTAAAACGCTTGAGCACAATATTGCACTGTTTGCTGGTTTAAAGCAGTTTATTGCTCTTGATCTTCCCGTGATGATCGGTGTATCAAGAAAAACAATGATTGGTGAGGTGCTTGATGCGCCGGTAGATGAGCGGTTGTATGGTGGACTCGCATTGGCCACGTTGGCCGCGCAATGGGGTGCATCTGTTATTCGAACTCATGAGGTAAAAGCAACCGTAGATGTGTTGAAAATCTGTCGGGCGCTAAAGGATTAAATAGGAAAAATATGGGCAAGCAATATTTTGGTACGGATGGGATTCGTGGTCGGGTTGGTGAGGCGCTGTTTACGCCCGAGTTTGTGATGAAGCTGGGCTGGGCCGCAGGGCGGGTATTGTCAAAAAATGGTGTTGGCAAGGTTCTGATTGGTAAAGATACTCGAATATCTGGTTATATGTTTGAATCAGCACTTGAGGCGGGCCTGTCGGCTGCGGGTGTTGATATTGAGCTGTTAGGGCCAATGCCAACGCCTGCGGTAGCTTATCTGACGCGGACACTTAACGCGGTTGCGGGTGTAGTCATCAGCGCCTCTCACAATCCATATTATGATAACGGCATCAAATTTTTCTCATCTGATGGCACCAAGCTCTCTGATGAAATTGAGTTCCAGATTGAGGCGGAAATAGGCAAGCCTATGGTGACCGTATCATCAGATAAACTGGGCAAAGCTCGGCGGATAGTGGATGCTCGCGGTCGCTATATTGAACTGTGCAAGTCCACAGTACCTTCGCGATTACGCTTGAGCGGATTGAAAATTGTTATCGATTGTGCCAATGGTGCCACCTATCACGTTGCTCCGAGTGTTTTTAGGGAGCTGGGTGCTGATG
Source organism: Gammaproteobacteria bacterium (assembly GCA_022712945.1). GTDB lineage: Bacteria > Pseudomonadota > Gammaproteobacteria > RBG-16-57-12 > RBG-16-57-12 > JAFLJP01. Next base: position 19,614 of record JAFLJP010000090.1, read on the forward strand.
TCATTGAGCTGGCGGTTGAGCCTGATGGTTTGAATATCAATGATGGGTGCGGTTCTACACATATTGAACACCTCCAGGCTGTTGTATTGGATCATAAGGCGGATTTGGGTATTGCGCTGGATGGTGATGGTGACCGGGTGATTATGGTAGACCACAAGGGTGAGGCGGTTGATGGTGATGAAATTATCTATATTATCGCTCGATCGCGTCAACGTACCGGGCAGCTTGACGGTGCTGTGGTCGGAACGTTGATGAGTAACCTGGGGTTGGAGACCGCGCTAAGTGATCTGGGTTTGGCATTTGAGCGTGTTGCGGTCGGTGATCGATACGTGATGCAGCGCTTGCAAGAGAAGGGGTGGGTAATTGGCGGCGAGTCTTCTGGTCATATTCTCTGTCTGGATCGGTGCAGTACCGGTGATGGTATTATCGCTGCACTGCAGGTGGTTGCCGAGGTGGTTGATACCGAGAGGACACTCAATGAGCTGAAATCAGCGATGAATAAATGCCCGCAAAAAATGATTAACGTGCGAATGCCTTCCCGGGTAGATGTTGCCTCAAATGAGCGTATTCAAAGCGTGGTCGCCGAAGTGGAGCGGCGTTTGGCGGGGACAGGGCGAGTGCTGTTGCGTGCATCCGGTACCGAGCCGGTAGTGCGGGTGATGATTGAAGGGCAAGATATTGATGTTGTTATTTCTGAGGCTGAGAGTCTGGCGGTGATCGTCAAAGAAGAGTTTGATGGTGAAATAATATAACAGCTGTTTAAAAAACAAACAGTGTGGCTGTTGTTGGTAGGAATTGATGAGTTTAAACGGATAAACGCATTGATTTTATTGATAGCTACCGGTAAGCTTCGAACCGCTTTAGTGAATAGTTTTAACAACAAGGGCTTAATATGCGTCAACCATTGGTAGCTGGGAATTGGAAATTGAACGGTACACTTGCCAGTGTCAGAGAACTGGTTGAAAGCCTGAAAGCAGGTGTTGGCGCGATTGAAAATGTTGAAGTGGCCGTTTGCCCTCCATTTGTCTATATTCCCGAAGTCAGTTCGTTGTTGGCCGGAAGCAAAATTGTAATGGGTTCGCAAAATATGAGTCGCCACTTAGCAGGGGCCTACACCGGTGAGGTATCAGGGCCCATGCTGAATGACTTCGGCGTTAAGTATGCTCTGATTGGTCACTCTGAGCGACGCGCCAGTTATGGTGAGACCGATGAGAAGGCCGCTCGAAAATTTGTGGCCGTAAAGGAACACGGCCTAGTGCCCATTCTTTGTGTGGGTGAAACCTTGGTTGAACACGAACGCGGTAATACATTTGGTGTTGTGAAACGCCAAATTGATGCGGTATTGGATTTTTTTGGTGTCGAAGCGTTTGATGGGGCCGTGATTGCCTATGAGCCTGTCTGGGCAATCGGTACTGGAAAAACAGCCACTCCTGAGCAGGCGCAGTCAGTGCACGAATATATTCGTGGGCGTATTGCACGCTGTGATGAAGAGATCGCATCCCGCATACAAATTTTGTATGGTGGCAGTGTGAAGGCAGCCAATGCCGAGGCACTCTTTTCGCAGCCCGATATTGATGGTGGTCTGGTTGGTGGTGCATCACTTGATGCGGATGAGTTTATCGCGATATGTGTCGCGGCAAATCAATAATATATTTTTTGAGTTAGGTTGATCGTTAATGTTTACAACAGTCGTACTAAGTGTTCATGTGCTGATAGCTATCACGGTAGTTGTTTTTGTCCTGCTGCAGCAGGGTAAAGGTGCGGATGCGGGTGCAGGGTTTGGTGCAGGTGCATCGGGTACGGTATTTGGTAGTAGTGGATCCACAAACTTCCTTTCTCGTACCACAGCTGTGCTGGCTACGGTGTTTTTTGCTACCAGCCTAACCTTGGCTTATTTTTCCGGTACCACTGGTGTTGCTGAAAGTGTACTTGATCAGGTTGAGGTGCAGCCTGTCAGTGAAAGTGATGTGCCCAGTATGGGCAAAGCATCAGATGCCGCTGTGTCATCTGATGTGCCAACCACGGACGGTGTGTTTCAATAGCACAGTGAATGTTTGCTAAAGAGGTAGAAGTTGCTTTGTTTTGATAATGCCGATGTGGTGAAATTGGTAGACACGCTACCTTGAGGGGGTAGTGGCGAGAGCTGTGCCGGTTCGACTCCGGCCATCGGCACCACAAACAAATTGAATTACATTTAAAGTTTACTCCAAAATCCTGGGCGGGCAGCTTGGGTGAATACTGATAATAATCAAGGGGAAAACCTGGCTAATGTTGACAGAATATCTACCAATTCTTATTTTCCTGATATTTGGTGTTATTTTTGGTGCTGTACCGATCGCAATCGGTTATTTCGCAAGCCCAAATAATCCAGATGACGCAAAGCTGTCACCCTATGAGTGTGGTTTTGAAGCGTTTGAAGATTCCCGTATGAAGTTTGATGTGCGGTTTTATCTTGTTGCCATCCTGTTTATTATTTTTGATCTGGAAATTGCCTTCCTGTTTCCGTGGGCCGTCGTTTTAGAAGAGCTGGGTATGTTCGGCTTTTTGGCGATGAGTATGTTCCTTGGAATCCTGGTGATTGGTTTTATTTATGAGTGGAAAAAAGGGGCCTTGGAGTGGGAATAGAAGGTATCCTCAATAAAGGTGTCGTCACGACCAGTGCTGACAAATTAATTAATTGGGCTCGTACTGGCTCGCTTTGGCCGATGACATTTGGCCTGGCGTGCTGTGCTGTTGAAATGATGCATGCGGGTGCGTCGCGCTATGATCTGGATCGTTTCGGTGTTATTTTCCGCCCCAGTCCACGCCAGTCGGATGTGATGGTGGTGGCCGGTACATTGGTTAATAAAATGGCGCCGGCTCTTCGAAAAGTTTACGACCAGATGGCTGAGCCACGTTGGGTTATCTCAATGGGTTCATGTGCAAATGGTGGTGGTTATTATCACTATTCATACGCCGTCGTCCGGGGTTGTGATCGTATTGTTCCCGTTGATATTTATATTCCCGGTTGCCCGCCAACGGCTGAGGCATTGCTGTACGGGATTATTCAGCTGCAAAATAAGATCAAAAGAACGAATACAATCGCTCGTTCATAAAAAGAACACATAGAGACTTTAGCTATGGGTAATGAAAATGAAAGGTTGGCTTCACAGTTAAGTGAACGTTTTGGGGGTTTAGTAAAATCCTCAGTCGTCGCCTTAGGGGAGACCACCATTGAAATATCACGTGACAATATATTGCAAATATTTCAAGCACTGCGTGACGAATCACCGTTTAATTTTGATCAGTTAATTGATCTTTGTGGTGTCGATTATTCAGCCTACGGTTGTGCCGAGTGGGAGACCGCATCTGCAACCTCCGAGGGGTTTAGTCGAGGGGTTGATCGTGATCAGTCGGGCTTGCCTGTTTTTGAAGAGTCTACTTGGGATAAGCCACGATTTGCGGTGGTATATCACCTGTTGTCTGTGGTCAATAACCAACGCCTACGAGTGCGGGTGTTTGCAGATGGTGATGTGCCACAGGTTGAGTCAGTGACCGGTATCTGGAGTTGTGCTGATTGGTTTGAACGTGAAGCATTCGATCTTTACGGCATTCTCTTTGCCGGACACCCTGATTTACGCCGCTTGTTGACCGACTACGGTTTTATTGGCCACCCTTTTCGCAAAGATTTCCCACTGCTTGGTAATGTTGAAATGCGTTATGACGACGATAAAAAACGCGTCGTTTATGAGCCGTTGCAGACCGAACTACGGGTGCTTGTCCCCCGGGTGATCCGCGAGGATCATTGCAACAAAACTGCCGAGGAGAAATAGCATGGCAGAGATTCGCAATTATACCCTTAACTTTGGTCCGCAACATCCCTCAGCCCATGGTGTTTTACGCTTGGTTTTGGAGATGGATGGTGAGACCATTGAACGAGCCGATCCACATATCGGCTTGTTGCACCGGGGTACTGAAAAATTGGCAGAGACCAAACCTTTCAATTCAAACCTCCCCTATATGGATCGTCTTGATTATGTCTCGATGATGTGTAATGAACATGCGTATGTGATGTGTTTGGAGAAGATGCTTGGCTTGGAAGTGCCCGAACGTGCACAATATATTCGGGTGATGTTTGACGAAATTACCCGTATTCTGAATCACCTATTGTGGCTGGGTGCGCACGCGCTGGATATCGGTGCCATGACTATATTTCTCTACGCTTTTCGTGAACGCGAAGATCTGATGGACTGTTATGAAGCCGTTTCTGGCGCACGACTCCATGCCGCTTATTATCGCGTTGGTGGTGTCTATCGTGACCTTCCCGATAGTATGCCTCACTACGAAACTTCCAAATGGCACAATGCCAAGGAAGTGGCGAAGATGAATGAAAATCGACAGGGCTCTCTGCTTGATTTTATTGGCGATTTTTGCACTCGCTTTCCAACCTATGTGGATGAGTATGAAACGCTGCTGACGGATAACCGGATATGGAAACAGCGTACCGTGGGTATTGGTGTGGTCACCCCTGAACGTGCACTGCAAATGGGCTTTACCGGGCCGATGATCCGTGGTTCTGGTGTTGAGTGGGATCTGCGCAAAAAGCAGCCCTATGAAGTTTACGATAAACTTGATTTTGATATTCCGGTGGGTAAGGAGGGTGACTGTTACGATCGTTATCTGGTTCGGATTGAAGAGATGCGCCAATCGAATCGAATTATTAAGCAGTGTATCGACTGGCTTCGCCAAAACCCCGGCCCGGTTATTACTCAGGATCACACCGTTGCCGCGCCTGCCCGTGAAGAGATGAAGGGTGATATGGAGTCACTGATCCATCATTTCAAGCTCTTCACCGAAGGGTATTGTGTGCCGGCAGGCGAAGCCTATGCCGCAGTTGAACACCCTAAGGGTGAGTTTGGTATCTACATGGTCTCAGATGGTGCAAACAAACCTTATCGTATAAAAATCAGAGCACCCGGTTTTACTCATATTGCGGCAACAGACGAGATGGCGCGTGGTCACATGCTGGCTGATGTAGTGGCGGTGATTGGCACACAAGATATTGTATTTGGGGAGGTTGACCGTTGAGTTCACAGGCTACCACTATTCTGTCTGATGCAGTGATTGCTGAAATCGACAAATATATTGCTAAATACCCCTCTGAGCAGAAGCAGTCTGCAGTAATGGGGGCGCTCCATGCGGTTCAGGATGACTGTAATGGTTCACTCACGACCGAGCTGATGGATGCGGTGGCGGATTATCTTGATATGCCGGCCATTGCGGTCTACGAAGTGGCCACTTTTTATTCGATGTACGAACTCAAGCCGGTTGGTAAGCATAAAATTTCTATCTGTACCAATATTTCGTGTCTTCTTTGTGGTTCTGATGAGATTGTTAATCATCTCAATAGTAAATTGGGCGTTAAATTTGGTCAGACCACTGAAGATGGTCAATTTACCTTGAAAGAGGTCGAGTGTTTAGGAGCTTGTGGTGGCGCGCCAATGTTTCAGATTGGTAAAACATACTATGAGAACTTGACAGCCGAAAAAGTAGACCAGATTCTGGATAGCTTGGATTAATATTATGGCAAATGAAGTCTGCTTCCGACTCAATCACCTTGATAAATCATGGACACTCGATGTCTATCAAGATAATGGTGGTTACGATGTATGGCGAAAAATCCTGAAAGAGAAGACCTCTCCTGATGAGATTATTAATGAGCTGAAAGTGTCTGCTCTACGTGGCCGAGGTGGTGCGGGCTTTCCGACGGGATTGAAGTGGAGCTTTATGCCGCGCAATACACCGGGGCAAAAATATATTGTCTGCAATTCAGATGAAGGTGAACCGGGCACATTTAAAGATCGTGATATTCTTCGGTATAACCCACATCAGTTGATTGAGGGTATGGCGATTGCGGGTTACACCATTGGCGCTACCCAGGGGTATAACTATATTCGTGGTGAGTTTTACGAGCCAATTGAACGCTTTCAATCTGCCATTGAGGAGGCGCGGGCTGCTGGTCTTCTCGGTAAAAATATTATGGGTTCGGGGATCGATTTTGATCTTGAATTTCATGCCGGTGGTGGTGCTTATGTCTGTGGCGAAGAGACCGCACTGATCGAGTCGATAGAGGGTAAAAAAGGTCAGCCACGCTTTAAGCCACCATTTCCGGCTAGCTTTGGTTTGTATGGTCGCCCAACAACGATTAATAACACTGAAACGCTTGCATCTGTGCCGATGATTCTGAAGAATGGCGGCAAGTGGTTTTTGGAGCTGGGTAAGCCGAACAACGGCGGTAGCAAGATTTTTGCGGTGT
>JAFLJP010000097.1 GCA_022712945.1 Gammaproteobacteria bacterium
GTAGCTGATTCTGGCTTCGCTCATGAGCCATGCTATCAATCACATCATCCAGGTCGCGGTGTTCGAGGCGTAACACCTCCAACCACTGTTTTAAATTAACCATTTCACTTTCATGCATCGGATTGGCACTCCATCATCGACCTTGGGAAGATAGCACAGGAGCTTAGGGATGTAGAATTTATTAAAATACCGCGCTTACTTGTCTTTTTGCCCACCCTATCTAGGAGGGTGAACAACAATTCGGCGTAATAACGGTACGTTAACTTCTTCTACATCCCTTACCTCTATTCAGGAGAAATTCACAACAGACGCAGTGGCGGTTCATCCATTAATGCCAACTGCTCACGCAAAGCCTGTATATGCTCCTCCCAGTAGCGATCCCCTTCAAACCAAGGGAAATTCTGTTTAAAGGCAGGATCAACCCAGCGCCGTGCCAACCATGCAGCGTAGTGGATAATACGCAACCCCCGCAACGGTTCGATCAGATTCAGCTCCAGCGGATTAAAATCGGCAAACTCGTGATAGCCTTCCATCAACGCCGAGAGCTGCTGCTCTTGCTCATACCGCTCGCCAGAGAGCAGCATCCATAAATCCTGTACTGCAGGCCCCATACGGCAATCATCAAAATCGACAAAGTGAGGGCCATTGTCCGTCCACAGAATGTTGCCCGGATGACAGTCACCGTGCAGACGAATTTGCGGCAGCGGGCCCAGCTGTTCAAAGCGATCACGAATACGCGCCAATAGCGCCTTTGCCACCGTTTGATAGTTTTGCATTAGATAGTGGGGAATAAGATCATCGCGATCACTCAAATAGCGCAACGATGCCTCACCAAAACTGTCAATATCAAGTGATGGACGACAGACAAACTCTCCGGCTCCGGCGTGGCGGTGAATACGCCCCATAAAACGTCCCAGCCACTCCAAATGATCCAGGTTGTCCAGCTCGGGCCAGCGGCCACCTTGACGTGGAAAGAGCGAAAAACGATACCCGGCAAACTCGTGCAGTGTTTTGCTCGCAATCACCTGCGGTGCCACCACCGGAATTTCAGCCATCATCAACGACTGACTGAAAGAGTGCTCTTCAAGAATCGCTGCATCACTCCAACGACCAGGGCGGTAAAACTTGGCGATGATCGGTGTCGATTCATCGATACCCACCTGATACACCCGGTTCTCATAACTGTTGAGTGCCAATAGACGCCCGTCACACAACAGACCGAGTGACTCAACTGCCTGTAGAATCAGTTCGGGATTCAACCCCGCATAAGGGACTGCGTCACTCATCACCGCTGTCAATTAGAGCCACAGCATTTTTTATATTTTTTGCCACTACCACAAGGGCACGGTCCATTACGGGCAATCTTGCCACCGGTTGCCACAGCAGGCGGAGGAAGGTCTTCGCCATCCACATAGAACCACTGCCCCGCTTCACGGACAAACCGCGAGCGTTCGTGTAGCGCCTCTGGCCGACCAGAGACGGTATAGCGCGCAACAAACTCAACCTCGCCCCGACTATCACGCTCACCGCCACCGGCCACCTCGATAATTTCAAGACCTCGCCACACCAGCTCAGGGTTGTGGCTGATCGAATCCTTGGGTCGGGTCGAAACGTGCCAGGTGTTATTCAGGTACTCATTATATTCGCGCACATAAGCGCAATAGCGCGAACGCATCAGCACCTCAATTGTCGAGGCAACCGCCATCTCTTGATGATACTGACCACAACAACTCAAGTAATCGTTACCCGAGCCACACTCACATCGGTTTTCAATCATCCAGGACTCCTTTCAAGTTATTTTTCGATTGTACATCAACTTCAACCTAGTACATCAAGAAGATTACCCTAATCCCCAGTGCGTGTAAGAGAACACCATTACCCCCTTTTTAACGGCTAGGTTCACCCTAGACGTAGTGGGCACAAAATCCCGTAATAATCACGTTTTTTCAAACAGGTCATGCCACTGAAAAGTGTTCCGGGTAGTGATTGTACAACCAGTGGGTCGCTGCGATGTCATTAAACAACCAGAGGTTGCCCTGCTCGAGGCCATTGGCAACACGAATGTTTTGAGTGCATGGGGTGCATTCTTGGCATCTATAAACTCAGTAGTTTAAGTTTTGATATCAACCAAAGAACAGCAAGAGAATGCAGCACGCTACAGCCGGTAATTGTTAAAATTTGTATATACCCCCATGATTTAGTAGTAAAAAAGGCAAACAATAGCAACATAATGATTGTTACTGCCGATGGAAAAGTAACAACGATTGGGAATTGAGTAACCTTCAATAAGATTGAATAAACAGGCATGATCAGGATTAAATAAATTGGAATACCCGCAAAAGAAAATATGCCACCTATTACAAAAATCTCCTTGAAGTCTACTTGCTTATCCAAGAACAGCATCTGAAATATGCCAGACATAGATAAAATCAAAGAAGGGATAAGAGCGATTGCCAAAATAAAGGCAACGCTGATGAACCATGGGTAAAATAGCAATGCTATCATTATCATTAATATGATAATGATAGCCAGTGTGAAATTCATCTAAACAGTCTCTTTTTTCAAGGCTCCACCGGATCAGCAGGATGTACAATCGGCTCAACATAACCCATATTAATAGTGTAACCTCTTTTTACTAATTGTTCCTCTGCGGCGTAACGGTCTTTTTTGAAGCCTTTTATCATTTCAATCCAATAATCTTGCCATTGCTCCCGCTCTGGTGATCCAAAATAACTTCTACCTTGCTCCTCTTTTCCGTAGAGAGAAAAACTTAACAGGTAAGCGCCTGGCTCATCCACAACCTGACTGCCACTGCGGCGAACGGCAATGTCCATAAACAAATCCCCCGCATAAAAATACCAGACACTATTTAGGCGCATCCATTCTTCCAGTGTCGGAGCATAATCGACCGGCAGGTACGCCTTTTCTTCCAGATAATACTTAAAGGCCTCTTCACCGCTTAATCTCGGTTCACTGTATGGGATAGACGGCTTCCAGCCCGCCTGTGCCAGTGTTTGCAGCAGGGTGATGAAGGCGATGCGGGCTTCGTCGTGGGGTGTGGGTCGGTTTTGACTGATGAGTGCTCGAATACTAAAGTCATAAATCCCATTTTCCGGTTTTTCGGCATTTTCTGTGCCTGTGATGCTCACTACATGCTGAATTTCAAAGCCATGGATAGCATTTTCTACATACACCGAGCCCGGGTATGTAGTGCCCCAGCGGTGCTCATAAAAATTGAGTCCCGCTGGCTGTTGATCTACATTGCCACGGCTATCGAGGTGATTGCGTTGCAAAAACTGTGCGCCGGATTCACCGACTTTTAGTCTCATGGTCGAAGGGGGCATAGGGGATTCTCCGTGGGGTGCCTGGTCGCAGCCGATTAATAGGGTGAGTGTCAATAGTGTGGGGAGGAAAAGACGCACGGTTAATAGACAAACCGGGCATCTGGCGAGTCTACCCAGGTTGCCATGATTTTTAGTTCATTCAGCATATGTGCCTCCTGGTCGCTCATTAATTTATGGAATTTCTTTGCCGCACTTTCAATCCAGTCCATCCGACTTTCCTCCTCTTCGACCTTCATGTCACCCGGTGCCACGGATTTGAGTTGAGGGTCAGAATCCGAACATTGATGGGTAAAGACCAATTGATAGGTGGGGGCAACCCAGCGCCAGTATTTTCGTTCCCGAACCAGCCATTTACTAAACACCGGATCATCATAAATCAGGGGTTGCAGTACCTCCCTCTGCTCGTGATCTGCAACGGCGAGCAGGTGTTCTAGCTGATACTCCGAACGTAGCTTCTTGGTTTTAGCATTTTCTATATCCAACACTTTCTCAAAGCCTTCACGCATAGCAGGCGATGGTTTGAAGTGTTTAATTCGACTCAGGGATGTGCTGGCCCAGGGCAGCTCTTCCATGGTGGCTTTGACCCGCTCTTCCAGCTGATTGGCATCACGTTTGCTCAAACAGGCCATGCCACTGAAAAAGTGTTCCGGGTAATTGCTGTAAAACCAGTGGGTGGGGGCGATGTCGCTAAACAGCCAGAGGTTACCCTGGCCTAAACCGTTGGCAACAGCCTTCATATCGGTGATGCCGAGACTCGCGGTACCCACTGCATAGGCGGACTGCACCTGTGGGGAGTCCAGTATGCAGGCAACCGTTTTGCTAGCAAACGCACCCAGTGCCATCCAGTAGTAACGTCCGATTTTATCGGCATCTCCCCCCTTTTCTGTTTCCAGATAAAAGCGCGCATAGGTGGCGGCAATGCGCCTGGCTCGGGCGGCATAGAGGCCGATGAATTTATATTGGTTATCCCCGGTTTTGTCAGAAAGGCGTAGGTAGGCAAATTGCTGTGCCTGTGACCACAGCAGGTCACAATTGGCCTCGATGGTGTGTGTTTTATCAGGTTTATCATTAACGGCGTTGACGGCTTCATCGAGTGGCATGAGATATTATCCTTCGTTCGCATTATTGATTTCCACTGCTGCCCAGACAAGATGAAAATCGATACTGTCATTTTGTTCTGTGGAGACGATGGGCGTTTCTCCCCCACTGTCGGTTTTTCCATCGGCCTGATGCAGGGCATCCTGGTTACCGGCGGGCAGGGCTTTGTAAGCAATCCCTTTCAGGGGTTGGCCGAGCGTGTCGATCAGTTGAAAACGCAGGGAATAAGCCGGTACGTCTTCTTCCACTTCGATGGTAACGGGAGCGGTGGATGCACCGTAATTTGTGCCGATGGTATTGCCGTTGTTCATGGTGGTCATGTCCATATGCCGTACCACACCTTCGCCTTCTGCTTTGACATCGAAGGAGTAACTGACAAACTGGGTTTTGTCGGCGACGGTTCCCGAGGCGATGCCGTTGGCGCTGCCCGCCTGATCACCGGTGCACTGGGTGTGAATCGAGCTGGCAATGGCGGTGGGGTTACCATCAATCAACACGGTGGTGGTGGTTTGTGCAAGGTCACTGGCTTGACTGCTGATGCCATAGGGAATCGGCGGTGTGCTGTTACCCATCGGCGTTTTGCAGACATCCGGGGCGCTGGAGGCCGCTTTGTCGCCGCTGCCTTTGTGGCTGAAGTTACGGTTGTTGGCATAAACAGTACGTGACATCGGTATTCCCTATGAAGGTGTGTGGGCGGGATTGCCCGATAAACAAAGGGCGGTGCGTGAGCCACCGTCGGAAGAGGCGTAAACCAGTGTGGCCATTTCAGGGGTTTCCTTGATCCTGGCGCTGGCCAATGCAATGGCAACGGGCGCAAAAGCGGCTCCGAGGTCACCCAAAAATTCGGCGGGCCGGTGAATTTTACGATGGGCGCTCATGCGGTGTTGTTGGCGTAACATTGCCACGCTGAGTTCTTTGGTGTAATGCATTTCTCCATTTTCCGAGCTGTAGATCGTGTTTATGGGGGCATCCGTTGTTGACATGGCTTGCCGAAAGGCTTTCGCCAATGCTTCTGCCGTGTACGGAGCATCACCCAGCAAGTGTCCGGGTTCGTATACGGATGCCGGCTGGTGCAGTTGCAGCAAACCCTGGTTGCGCACGGTTTCTGGTGCATAGGGTGATGTGAGCAGTAAAAACCCGCCTCCTTCTCCGGGCACAAAGCCATCGAAACGGTCATCACCGGATAATCGTCTATCTTTTTGCAGTATATCCAGTGTACGGCGGTCATAAAAGCTGTCAATGCCGCCGACCAACGCGTAATGCGCGTGCGTTGCGTCAAAATATTTAAAGGCTATTGTAATGGCATCGATCATGCCTGCGCGCCCAGTATTGATGCACTGGCTACTACCAATATCCAATGTCACACCGGTGGATGTTGCCAGGTGTTTGAGAAACTGATGATTGAGAGCCGTGCGATGATAATAGGCCTGCGGGCCAGCCAGAAAGAGCGGTAAAGGGAGCGGGGGGAGTTGGGATGCAAGGTCGGTCAATGCAAAAATAGCCAAGCGTAATAATCGTATCTGGGGTGGGCTCATGCCTGGCAATGTTTTGGGTATGGCGACGTTCAACGCATCATCCGGCACGGGGGAAAACCGTGTGAGTGATTCGTCGTTGTCGAAGATACTACATTGCTGATAACCACTGATACCGGCATCAATGGCTGTTTTTACCATGTCGAGATCCGCGCCCAGCGGTGTCAACAGGCTGAGTCCGTTAAGATATAAAACGGTCACGCAGGGCCTCCTTGATGGCGAGTGGCTTTGGCATTCGGATAAATTTGCGCAGGGCTTAGCAAGGCCAGTTCCAGGGCAGCGGCCAGCCGATGCCGTTGTTGTCCTTGTTGAAGTGTCTGTTTGAGTAGATTTTCCGTCACTGGTTGACCCAGAAAATAACGCTGCCCCACAGTCAATTGCGGGCGTAGCTGCTGCCAGTATTGGCTGACTTTTTTGGCATGAGGCATAGGCAGGTGCTGATCTTCATCCAACGCAAGTGCCAAGGTATCGTCTCGATCTTCTTCGGTATGGGCATGATCGACTAATTGCATCTGTTTCAAGTCAACGCCCGTGATGGTGCTGAATGCCTCACCCGCAATTTTCGCATATTCAGGCATCATCATTTGCGTTAACAACCAGTCGATGCCATCGGGATCACCCAGGGCGGCAAGTGCCTTGATTGCTGCCCGTGTTTGTCCGGGGGTGCACGCCAGTTTATTCAGCCATTGTCGGGCGTGGGTATGATGCGGGTGCCTGAAGGCCATTTCGATGGCGGTTGCCTGTCGCGGGCCTGTTTGCATGATGTGGGGGATTAATGATGGCAACACTTGACCATCACCCAATAGCAAGCTTGAATGACAAGCCCAAAAAGCAATCGAAGGCTCTTCGTGGGCTTGCGCCTGTGTCAGTATCGGGGCGAGATCCTGGCGTTTAAGCTCGCCCACCAAACGCAACATACGGCAATAGAGCGGCAGATACTCCCGGGATCGTGCATCATCAAGCAGAATATTTAAGTGCTCTTGTGGGTTAATGCGCCGGATACTACACGTCACCATGGCGAGGTGTCGGTGTGCTAGATTCTGGCTGCTCAGCCAACGTTTAAGCCAGCTATAAATATTGTCGAAGGGTAACCATCCCAGCGCAGAGAGCAGCCCCTTGAAGGTTGCCGAATTCTCCATACCGAAGTTGACTGCGGCCTCTATTTTACGAGTCTCTCCATCACTGAATGCCAGCATAGCCACGACAAATGCCTCACCACCTTCCTGAAATTCAGCCGCTTGCCAAGCCAGTTCCCAAGCGACTTTGGGCGTCACTAGGAGACCTTTCAGGTGATTATTAATTCGACACTCTAATTTTTTAATGCTGGCGCAGCTGCGTTGTGGCTGTGTCATGGCCAGGGAGCGTAACAACCACAAAAAAGTGGCATCATCAACATGTTGTTCAGTAATGTGGCTAAAGAGTTTTTCTTTATCGATTTTGTGCATAAGGCTCACATACTGTCAGCGTGACAAGTGAACGTTAATCATGCGAATGTGAGGAAACGCATTATTGCAACGCCAGGCCGCTTTCCAGACCATGTTGAGTTGCATTGCATCGGCATCAATAATAAGGGTTTCCATTTCAAATGTCAGTGCCTGTGACGGGCGCTTATGGAACTCGACACGGCCTCCCAAATTAATGGGTGGTAATACAAATTCGAGAGGGCCATCCGGATGCATGTTGAGCAGCGTAACGGCTTCTCTTCCCTTTAAATATTCTGCACAAACAAAACCGTTTGCTGCTGCATTTTGCGCACAAGGCTGGTAGTCCAATGGTAAATAAGGTGCTCTGTTTCGCAGCCATTGATCATCACAAGTGCCGGCATAGGCGGCACGTGGCTGCCAGTTGGGTGCAATAAAGCCAAACCCTGCGGGTGCCGGTGTATCATCGATATAGCGAATAAGGTGTTTCGGATCTTCGATATTGGGCAGGGACTGCCCTTCCATGTCGGCAAGTTCACGCGACCCCCGATAGCCTTTACCGGATGGGTTTCGTGGCTCCACACCCCTCAGTTCATTTTGAACCCAGTATTGTCCGCCAAAAGCATTTTCATAGCGCATGGGCATACAGGTAAACGGGCTGGTCGAACTGATGCGGCCTTGCTGCCAATGCCTGTCGCCAAAAATACGCACGGTTTTTTGGTATTGGCCGATGGTGGCACTAACGTCCAGAGTCTGAACAGGCTTATGCTCAGGAGCATAGCCGCTGCCCAGCACGGCAATATCGGTACCCGGTTTTCCCGGATGCACATCGGCAGGGTACTTCAGGCTCGATTGCCCTGGTTCTCCCCAGTAAACATCTTCACTCAAGGGTACTTGTTGCTCATCACACAGGGTCCAGGCCGAACCCATATTAAACGAGGCCTTAACCATGACATAGAGTGTATCAATGCCTGCCTCGTCGGGGAGTAGCACATACCGAGCGGAGAAGGGTGTGTTGTTGGTTAGCTGCGCCATTCATTAGAACCTTTGCATAAATGGAGAACGAACTCAAACCAGTGTGCACTAAAAATGCAGCGGTTGTTCTTTGGCTGAATGTCCACTCAATGAAATAACAAATATCGAACCACTCCCCGATTCAAAGGCCTCTAACCCGGATATTTCGTAAATTTGTGCAAAAATCGCGTAGCACATGGGTTTCACAGGGAAATTCATGAGGAAACCCCGTATCCGTGATGACGGGTGACTGAATAAATATTTCCTGTGGAATCAAGGGGCAAGCGAGATTGTACATGATTTATGAATTATCCGGGCTAAGCATTAAGAACGCTTCAAGTAACGTTGTTTAATCACTGTATTCAGCACTGTCACCCAATGCGATGAAAACTGTGTATCCTTGTTGTTATTCAGCTCCAATATCGCCCGCATTACTGAGCGCTTATGCAACCTGTCCGCCCTTGGCCGTGTGAGTGAGATATAGGCATCAACAACACCGATCAGTTGAGCACCGTCACAGATATCATCACCTTTAAGCTGCTGCGGATACCCCTTGCCATCAATCCGCTCATGATGTTGTAGAATCATCTCCCTCACACCGCCCCAATCCGACAAACGCTCTACCAACTGTGCTGCAATCAGCGGGTGGTTGTGTAACAGCACCAGCTCACTATCACCTAACTGTTCATTTTTTGAGATGATAAACTCGGGTAATAGCCCCATGGCAAAATCATGCAGATAAATGGCGGCTGTGAGTTTGTACGGCTCGATCGGGGTTCCGGCAATGCCATTCATCTCCATGGCCAGCGAGAGTATTCGCTCACCCCGGTCCTGCCAGAAGATAGAACGTTGCTCACTCTGCTTCATCAACAGGTAAAAGTAGTCCAGGTCGCCCTCCAACCCGCCAGAGACTGCGGCATCACCCTCATTATTTTCTGCTGAGAGATCAAAGTCACTGCCTAGGTCATCAAAGTTATCACTGAGCAAACAGAGGCTATACTGAATCGCGGCATAGCGTTCGCTACTCTGGACATTTGAAATCGATAATAGACTCTCTTCGACTTGAAGATTTTGCTCAACCTGTTGAGGTTCACCGGCCACAAAGCATTGAACAATGGTGTTGAGACGATCCATCGACAACAAAACCACCTCACTTAACTGCGGTGTAAAACTAACTACCCCGCTTCGTGCTGCCTGCAACAGCCCCTCAAGCGAATGAGCAAACTGGGAGACCGGCTCCATTTTGCAAAAACAGGCATTATCCTTAATAGTGTGAACCGCACGAAAAATATTGGCCAGCAACGCTTCATCAGCGGGATTCGCCTCAAGGCGCATCAGATCCCCCTCAAGCTCACGTTGTTTTTCAACGAAATCCTCTAGGAAATCATTTAAAAGATCACCATCAACATCTAATTCAGGATCAAACGACATAATGCCAATACTCCGATATATAAAATTCAAATCACCGTGAACATCGACATAATCAGTCATTAATCAATATTTAATTAGTATTTTTTGGGAGAAACCTTACCTTGGCTGAACAAAACATCCACATTGAGCCATAAACCGCTTTCATCCATCAACTTCGCCACCTGCGCCAGATGATCTGCACGGAAGGTGGCCAGATCGGTTTCACTCAACTGCATCAACAAACCTCGGTACCCTGCATTCCACAGCACATCCCACCACTCATCCACACTGTCAAGATGGTAACCACACTGATGCCGCTCCGTTTTAAGGTGAGTAAACCCTGTGCTCTGTAGCAACTCACAGTGTGATGCTTCCGAATCAAGCCGACGCCAACTGGCCGTCGGCGCTTCAATACCATATTTTTTTAGTTCGGCGACCAACATATCGCTCATCGGTGCAAAGGCATCGCCGGAAAAAGAAGAAAAGATCAATTTCCCATTCGGTTTCAGCCCTAAAGCCAGGTGCCTGACACTGGCGTGAATATCGGGAAGGAAAAACAGCCCGAAGCTACTGCTAATGACATCAAAAGAGTCTTTTCCTAACAGAAGCGCATCCACATCAGAGTGTTGAAAATCGATATTAACCACACCCTGCGCAGCCACCCTGCGACGCGCCTGTTGCAACATACCGGCTGACATATCGACCCCTAAAACCGTGCCATTTGGCAGTGCCTCAGCCAAACGTACTGCCACCTGCCCGGTACCACAGGCAACGTCCAACACCTGCTCACCCCCTTTCAACGCCAACTGCTCTACCATTCGCTGCGCTACGTTGCCGAAAAAGCGCAGGGCATGACAATCATAATTTGCAGCAACGATATCAAACGTCTCCGCCACTGCCATTTTGATCTTTTGATTATTATCCATTATTTCTCTCAAAGACGTTACTGATGGAGATGCGGAGCACCTTCAATTAGGGAAAACATAATACCAACACCCACCATAACCATTTTATGGGTTTACAATATTAATTGCATGGAGCATTTAAATCACGTGGCTTCGATCTCTTGCGCCATCTCGCCTTCAGCCTACGCCTCAGTATGATGTTCTCGGCTTTGGCTTCCTGCGTCGCTCTACCTCCTCCATCCTTGGAGTCGTTGTTCATCAGCTCGCGGGTTCCCCTCATGGGGCCTACTGTTGGTGCGCCCGGCTTGACCGCCATGGAGGGTGGAAATGCAGATATTGCCGAGAGCAATATATCTATCCTTCAGACAAGCCCTCACGGGCTTGCCTTTCGCTAGTCGTTATCGTCTACTGACAACACGGTGTTCGACGGTGATCTTCCTACAGAGGGCTTTCACCTCATGAGTTCATGCTCATGCTGGGCGTACACAATTAGCTCCAGCAGACAGTCTAAAGCGGCGTTTTTCCCTTCCGCTGAGCATGGCGTTGTATTTGACATAGGCTATCGATAGGCCCAATGTAATACCTAAGTGCTATCGATAAGCTATTAATATGCCATCTGTTACAGTTTTACCTAAATATCAAATAGTTATACCAAAAGAAGTCAGAGAATCAATGGGTATTGTGTCTGGTCAAAAGATACAAATGCTTGCCTATCGCAACCGTATTGAGCTAATTCCCATAAAACCAATGAAAAAGCTGAAAAGTCTTCTCAAGGGGATAGATACTGATGTTGATAGGGATGATGATCGTATATGAATGTGGTAGATTCCTCTGCGTGGTTGTCCTATTTTGCAGGCGACTCCAACGCCACATCGTTCTCAAAGCCAATTGAATCCGCGGCACCACATTTAGCGACATCTCTCCTTTACCCCCACAGGCGCTTCTCGTAATATAGAGGCCACTTGAAAAACAGACTCAATCTAACCCGCCGATTATTGAATGGAGCAAACCGATGAGTGATACCAAACACAGCCGCCTGCTGATTTTAGGCTCTGGCCCAGCGGGTTATACTGCCGCAGTTTACGCTGCCCGTGCCAACCTTAACCCGGTGATAATCACTGGCATGCAGCAGGGTGGGCAGTTGACCACCACCACTGATGTTGATAACTGGCCGGGGGATCATGAGGGGGTGATGGGGCCGGATTTAATGGTGCGTATGCAGCAGCATGCGGAGCGTTTTGGTACTGAGATTATTTTTGACCATATCAATGAGGTGGAGCTGAAAAATCGCCCCTTCACGCTGAAAGGTGATAATGCAACCTATACCTGTGATGCTTTGATCATCGCAACCGGTGCCTCGGCTCGCTATCTGGGTCTGGATTCTGAAGAAGAGTTTAAGGGTAAAGGGGTCTCTGCCTGTGCCACATGCGATGGTTTTTTCTATAAAAAACAGGCGGTGGCGGTTATTGGTGGGGGGAATACCGCTGTTGAGGAGGCGCTCTACCTTGCCAATATCGCCGCCAAGGTGACGATTGTTCACCGTCGGGATTCATTCAGTTCCGAGAAAATCTTGATCAATAAGGTGATGGAAAAAGCTGAAAACGGCAATATCGATATTGAGTGGAACAGCGAGCTGGAGGAGGTGCTGGGCAACGAGATGGGTGTGACCGGGATTCGGATCAAAAACAAGGATGGCAGCAGCAAGGAGATTCCAGTGATGGGGGCCTTTATCGCTATTGGCCACTCACCTAATACCGCGATCTTTGACGGTCAACTGGAGATGGCACACGGCTATCTGTCGGTTAAGGGTGGCAGTGAGGGCAATGCCACTCAAACCAGTGTCGAGGGTGTGTATGCTGCCGGTGACGTGGCCGACCACATCTACCGTCAGGCGATCACCTCCGCAGGCACCGGCTGCATGGCGGCGCTGGATGCCGAGCGTTTTCTTGATTCACTGGAAAAGTAGTCCACTTCACTTTTGCGCCCCTCTCCACGGGGGGCGTTTTTGTCACACACCGCCCTCAAACAAGCGCATAATTCAGAATACCCGTCATAACCTGAAACAACCAAGAGTTGAGGCAAAAGATGAATACGCTGAGCAGTTACCGTATCGGCCCACCCTTTTTGCTGTATGAGCACCACACCACGTTCCCCGACCCAAACCTTGCACTAACCGAGCCCGACGGATTGCTCGCCATCGGTGGCGACCTCAGTAGCGAACGGCTGCTCAGTGCCTATCAACAGGGCGTTTTCCCTTGGTTTAGTGATGACCAGCCGATTCTCTGGTGGTCTCCTGATCCTCGCTGTGTTGTCTATCCACAGCAACTGAATATTTCACGTTCAATGAAAAAAGTGTTGCGAAAAGGTGAGTATAAAATCACCTACGACCGTGCTTTTGAACAAGTGATACGTGAGTGTGCGGCCCCCCGCGACAATCAGCCCAACACTTGGATTACCGAAGAGATGTTGCAAGCCTATTCTGAGCTTCATCGGAAAGGGGCCGCTCACTCGGTGGAGTGCTGGCACCAGGGTGAACTGGTGGGTGGTTTGTACGGTGTTGCCATCGGGCAGGTTTTTTTTGGTGAGTCGATGTTCAGCCACCGCAACAACGCCTCTAAAGCCGCCTTTATCACCCTGACCCAACAGTTGATTGAGTGGGGTTATCAGCTCATCGACTGTCAGCTGCACAGTGACCACTTGGAGAGCTTGGGTGCGGTGATGATCACACGTTCAAGGTTTCTGAAATTGCTCGATATTCACTGCCGCCAACAACCCGGCAAACACGCCTGGGAAAAAGATTAGATGACCCACTCCCTGCGCCTGCTGCTGAGCACACCACACCCCTGTAGTTATCTTGATGATGCGCAGTCGAGTACACTTTTTATTGACCCCGAAGCCGCAATAAACGCTGACATCTACAGCCAACTGGCTCAACAGGGGTTTCGTCGCAGTGGTGACCATATCTACCGCCCCCACTGCCAGAGCTGCCAGGAGTGCAAAGCGGTCAGGCTGCCAGTGGCCGAGTTTCAGCCAAGCCGCCAACAACGCCGCACCTGGAACAAAAACAATGATCTGATCACCACCGTCACCACCACACCCAACCGGCAAGAGCATCTGGCACTGTTTAAACGCTATATCAGCGCCCGCCACTCCGGTGGCGGCATGGATGAAATGACCGGTGAAGCCCCCTTTGAGTTTCTTCAAAGCCCCTGGGGAAGCACTCTGTTTTATGAATTTCGTGATCAACAGGGCGTTTTACTCTCTGTTGCGGTATCTGACCAGCTACTCAACGGGCTATCTGCGGTCTATAGTTATTTTGAGCCAAGTGAATCAAAACGCAGCCTTGGGGTGATGAGCGTACTGTGGCAGATAGAGCAGGCGAAACAGATACAGCTCCCCTTTCTCTATCTGGGTTACTGGATTCCAGGCTGCCAAAAAATGAGTTACAAAACCAACTACCAACCACTACAGTGGTTTGATGGTGAGAAATGGCTTTCACTTTGAGAGCTGTTTTGCCACGGCTTCAGGGGGACGATGATGGACAACCAGAGAGCGGTGGAATAATCGGCAAGCAACGCATCAACCTGAAGCCACACTGATCGACCTAACCACAAAGCTCATGTTAAACTCAGGCGACTGACTAAAATAGGTAGACGGTATGCCCGCACAAGTGTTTTCTATTTCCAATCAAAAGGGTGGCACGGGTAAAACAACCTTGAGTATGAACTTTGCTGCCGGGTTGGCGCAACGCGGTCGCACTCTTATCATCGATGCCGATCCACAAAGATCTGCAGGACAGTGGACTGGGCTGGCCCCGGACAAGCGCCCTTTCCCGGTCTCGGTGATTGCCGTTGCCGGCAACCTGGCCCATGAAATCAAGCGCTTCCGTCAGGATTACCAATATATTGTTGTCGACTGCCCGCCAACCCTTGAAGGGGAAACAGTAAAACGCGCCATGTTATCCTCCGATACCATGCTGATACCCGTGCTACCATCGCCCGTTGATCTATGGGCCAGTGTGCGGCTGGCCGATACAATAGAACAGGCAAGATTGGGTAACCCCAAACTGAAAGCCTACCTGGTCATCAATCAACAGGAGCCGCGCAGTGCGCTCTCCCGCGCCATGCAGCAGGCGCTGGATGAATTTGACATCCCCTCCCTCAAGGGGGGCCTGCGTCGCCGAGCGGTCTACCGAACCTCAGCCATTGAGGGGGCCAGCGTCTTCTGCCTCGGCAAACAGGGCCAAGCCGCCGCCCAAGAGATTGAGTCCATAATAGAGGAGCTGCTACAACCATGAAACTACAAGATAGATTAGCCAACAGCGTGCGCCAAGTTAAAACACAACAGACCGAGAAACCAAAAAACCCAAACACCACTACGCGCAAAAGAGCCAAGCCGGTCGAAACGGAAACAGCATCACCCCTCTTCTTCTCTCGGCGTACCTGGCCTGATTAGGGATGTAGAAGAAATTAAAATACCGTTATTACGCCGATTTTTTGTTCACTCTATCTAGCAGGCTGTCGGACTTGGGGAGTCGTAGCGAGAGAGTGTGATTTTTAGTTCATTTTTTCGACAATTTGAGGCGAATGGTTGTTCCCTTTAACGAAAATTGGCGGGAAAATGAGCAAAAAACACGCTTTCGCAGTAGACCTATCTATTCTCGGACAGGCTCCTAGGAGCTTGTTGGAGAATAGAGGAGCGAACCACCCAGCCCTCACAGAACGGGGCAAAATCAGCGTGACGACAGTTGAGATCTCACCCAGTTAACAATATCCCCGGCGCCCATTACGCCGGGCTGGCGGGCAAGCTCTTTTCCGCCACTGAACAGCGCCAGGGTTGGAATACTGCGAATACTATACTGCGCACCAAGAGCCTGCTCCGCTTCGGTATCCACTTTAGCCAGGCGCACCCCCGGCTCCAGCTGGTTTGCCGCCTGTTCAAACGCCGGGGCCATTGACTTACAGGGGCCACACCAGGGGGCCCAAAAATCGACCAGTACTGGAATATCGTTACGGCTAATATGGGTAGCAAATGTCGCCGCCGTCAAGGCCACAGAATGAGCATTAAAGAGTGGTTGATGGCACTTTCCACACTTAGGCCCATCAGCCAGTCGGTTGGCAGGAATACGGTTTGTCGCAACGCAGTGTGGGCAGACAATATGCAACGCATCGCTCATGAGTTTCTCTCACTGAATTCAAATTTCGCCAGCTGGGATCGCAAAGCATTGATCTCCTCCAGTAGCTCCAGTGTTAACGCCGCACCGGGTAAATTCACCCTCAAATCTCGCTGCAACCGCTGCACAGTGCGTACCCGCTGAACCGTAGGGCCGGTGAAGCACCACCGGCTTTCACGCTCCAGCGGTTCAATAATTCCCTCTTCCACCAATGCCACCAGCCACTCGGCATCGACACAACAGGCCTGGCTCAACTCCGCCAGTGAGAACTCCATTTCTTCTTCAACAACATGACCACTGAAAACATAGGATGTCACCGTCATTTAAACCCCCAGTGTGGCGCGTGGATTGAACGCCAGCTGTTGTGCCATTTCCCGATAGAGAGCTTTGGCCTTCTCCGTATCCGCAGGCGGCAACACCACCTGCAGTACCGCATAAAAATCACCGGCAGACTGGCCCGGAATACCTCTTCCCCTCAGGCGCATTTTGCTTCCCGAGCTGGAGTTTGGCGGAATTTTTAGTTCAACTTTACCTGCGGGTGTTGGGATATTGACACTCGCCCCCAACGCCGCCTCCCAGGGAGTAACCGGTAGATCAAGATAGAGGTCCCGCCCCTCTACGCGGTAGAAGGGGTGGGGTTCAAACTCAACTTCA
Organism: Gammaproteobacteria bacterium; assembly: GCA_022712945.1. Taxonomy (GTDB): domain Bacteria; phylum Pseudomonadota; class Gammaproteobacteria; order RBG-16-57-12; family RBG-16-57-12; genus JAFLJP01. The sequence goes on from JAFLJP010000097.1 coordinate 16,552, forward strand.
AGGTAGAGATCACCCGCTTTCCCCTGGCCGATGCCGACACCACCCTGCCCCGCCAGCCGGATATGCTGCCCCTGATGCACCCCTTTGGGTATCTTCACACTGAGTGTGCGATTTTTCAACCGGGGACGTCCGTCATCGCCCAGTTCAGTCTGCCGCAGGGTGATAGCTCGGGTGGCACTGTGGTAGGCATCCTCCAGGCTAATAAATACCTTGGCGTGGCTGTCTTCTCCCCTCAGATTAAAATGGGCACCACGGGAACCTCCCGCAGCATGTGCACCGCCAAACAGTGTCTCAAAAAAATCACTGAACTGTGATGCATCACCCTCAGTAAAACCGCCCCCGTGAAACTCGAACCCCTGATCCCACTCGGGTGGTGGCCGGAACTCCTCTCCTGATTGCCAGTTGGCCCCTAGCTGATCATAAGCGGCCCGTTTTTCAGGGTCTTTCAGCACCTCATAAGCTTCACCGACACTCTTGAATTTCTCCTCCGCATCGGACTCTTTACTGACATCTGGATGATATTTACGTGACAGTTTTCGATAAGCACGCTTGATATCATCCTGGCTGGCGCTGCGCTCAACCCCCATGATTTTGTAGTAGTCTTTAAACTCCAATGTATCCCCCTAAAAATCTTTGGGTACCTCTTTTGTATTCGAACAAACTATCCCCGGATATCCGAAGAGTCTCTCACCACATTACGCCTCTTTTCTGCTACCTGTGTTACACACTGCACATCAACCGTCACGTTTACCACTGCGCCAAATTGAAAACAGTAACCAAATCGCTCCCACCGTTGCTCCTACAAAACCTAGCAGACCAAACAGCGGTAAGCCCAGCAGCGTCGGCCCCCCTTTAATGGTCATGACAATGGAGGAGCCGATAATCAATGCGGCGATCACATTACCGACAGCAATACGGCTGGCGGCACGATCTAGCTGATTACCAAACGTTTTCAGCCGCGTCACGTCCACATGGAGCTGAAGCCGACCACTGCGCGCCGAACGCAGCAGCTGGCGCAAGTCCTGTGGTAAGCCAATCAGCAGGTCGGCGGTACTGGCAACGGCCCGCCATCCTCGTTTGGCTAGCGCTTCGGGGGCATAACGGGACAACATCGCACGGCGCAAGAAAGGGGCCGCCACCGCCACCATATCGAAATCAGGATCCAGCTGCTGCCCCATTCCCTCCAGCGTCACAAAAGCCTTGATCAGCAGAGCCAAATCTGGCGGTAGATTAAGGGAGTGTTCACGCAGTAAGGCGGTCAACTCACCCAACATGGCACTCAGATTGAGATTTTTTAATGGAACACCGTGGTATTGATCAACAAAACCCTCGATTTCCAGAGTCAGGGTTTCCGTATCGACCGGCACGTCTGCCGCCCAGTCGAGCAGCACCTCGACCACCCTCTCCGCATCCTGTTCCACCAGACCATGCAACAGATTGACAATCTGATCCCGGCGGTGTGTCGGCAAGCGCCCCACCATGCCGAAGTCGATGAAGGCGATGCGGTTTTCCGGTAGATAAAAGAGATTTCCGGGGTGCGGATCGGCGTGGAAAAACCCATCTTCCAACATCATCTTCAATACCGCTTCCGCTCCCTGTCTTGCCAGCACTTTTCGATCAAGGGCGGCAGCATCAACCGCCTCAAGATGACGTCCCGGGATGCCATCGATATATTGCTGCACATTCATCCGCTCACCACACCATGGCCAATAGACCTTCGGAATCACAATTTCCGGGTGCTGGGAGAAGTTGCGGGCAATTCGCTCCGCATTGCGACACTCTGCGGCCAGATCCAGTTCACGGCGTAGCGAGAGGGTAAATTGACGTACTACCTCCCTAGGCTTGAAACGGCGAAAACTCACCACTTCAGCTTCGATAATTTCGGCCAGACGGCTCAACAGACGCAGATCCGCCTCCACCGTTGAACGAATACCAGGACGGCGTACCTTGATAACCACGGCGCTGCCATCCTCCAACCGTGCCCAGTGCACCTGTGCAATAGAGGCGGCAGCCAGTGGCTCCGGATCCAGCTCGGCAAACAGCGTTTGCGGCGCACAACCCAGATCCTCCTCCAACTGCTGACAGATCTCATCAAACGCCACGGTCGGCGCGTGATCTTGAAGTTTTTCAAACTCACTAATCCACTCGGGAGAGAAGAGATCCACTCGGGTGGCAAGAATCTGACCTAACTTGATGAAGGTTGGCCCCATCTCTTCCAGGGCACGACGAAACCTCGCGGGTGGTTCGAGTCGAACCAGTTCCGATGCCCGATTCCAGTGCAGTACTTTACCCGCACTCTCCAGAGCACCCTCCATACCCAAGCGACGCACCATGTCACCAAAACCGTGGCGAATCAATATCGAAGCGATGTCGTGGAGTCGGCCCAGATCCCGGGCTGCGCTCAGGGTTTCCCAGAACATGCAGGCTGATTACTTTTTTTCTCACCGTGGTAACCTGCCACTTTAGTCTCCAGCGTCTCCACAAGTCCTTCAAGAAAACCCGCCGCCGCCTGAGACAAACCATGTCCAACTTTTAACGCTGCACCGCTGCCCACCCTAATGCTATCGTGCACTGTATGCCCAACCGATTGATTCAGCGTTTCGACAATATCAGCTGACCGACTGCCCACGCTTGTGCCACTGCTTCGTGCATGCTGCACCAAATCATTCAGCGTACTCTTAACCACACCATTTGATGCGGTTGCAACACGTTTGACGGTCTCCAGAAACATATCCTCCAGCAATAGCAGCTCATCCAACGCTTGCTTCAAATCCTGTTTCCCAAAGTGCTCAAGCTGTCCCGCCGCCTCTTCAAGCGCTAATTTGGAAGCCTCAGCTGAGGTTGCCAGCGCATCGTCCATGCCACTCATCGCTTCCGACAAACACTCTTTAATACGAGCACCTCTGGCTCCAGCTCCGAGGCTAGCGCCCTCCATAACCTCACGGGTCACCTGTTTGATTCTCTCTACATCCAGCCGCCCCTGACTGAGCGCTTTCAACGTTATGTTGCGAACCTCGTCACGAATCGAGTCACTCCGTTCAACCGCCTCACGGACTGCCTCGCGTGCCGTTCGATTCTCAATCTCACTCTCATTTTTATCACTCATATTCGCCCTCTCTTCAGTCGTCAATACCAACACAGTGGTAACTTGAACCGGTTTTCGGCAACTCAACACGCAAAACCCCTCGCTGATATTTTGCCCTAGCCCGACTACCATCGACATTATCAGGAAGCCGAATATTTTCTGCTACCTAAGTTACACACCCTGTTATTTTTAGTCGTAATCCAGTGTTTTTATTGTCAAAAAATACAATCCTAAACCGTGGTGGACGAGGGGTAATAAGCCCACTGGATAGCTTCTTATGATTTGAGACCTTTGCACGGTTCATATTTCCCTGATTACGCACAAACTTGGCTAAATTCAGAATTCCCTAGTCCGGTTCTTCCACCGGCGATTTCACGTCAGGCTTGCCACCAAACATCGTTAAGCGACTAAGTGCGACGCCCAACTCAAACAACAGCCACATCGGTATCGCCAGTAGTGTTTGTGAAAAGATATCCGGGGGGGTTAGCAGCATGCCCAAGGCAAAGGCACCGACAATCACGTAGGGCCTTTTGGAGAGTAGTTTTTGAGGGGTGGTGATGCCACTCCGTACCAGGAGGATGGTGAGTATCGGTACTTCAAATACTACACCAAAAGCAAAAAACATCTTGAGGATGAAATCGAGATAACTGGTGATGTCGGTCATTACCGTCACCCCTTCGGGTGCCATGGCGGTGAAAAACCCGAAGACGAGCGGAAATACAACGTAATAGGCAAACAGAGCGCCCAGATAGAAGAGGATCACGCTCATGAAGAGCAGCGGAAATATCAGACGACGTTCGTGTTTGTACAAGCCTGGGGCAACAAAGCCCCACAACTGGTACAACACCACCGGAATGGCGATAAAGATAGCCGCTACCAGTGATAATTTGAATGGTGCCATAAACGGTGATGAAACCTGAGTGGCGATCATACTGGTGCCTTCTGGCAGGTGCTTCATCAGTGGCTGTGCGACAAAGTGGTACAGTTCGTTGGCAAAGGGGTAGATCGCCACCAGTGCCACAAAAATCGCAACCACCGCGATAATCAGTCGGTTACGCAGTTCACTCAGGTGCTGAACAAGTGATTGCTGGAGGGGAAGGGGTGGGGTGTCACTCATGGTTGTTTGGGTGGCGGCGGTTGTTGGTCTGCATCGGTTGTTTCATCGGATTTCAATTGTCTGTTGAGTACTTCATCTGCACTCTGCTCTATTTTTTGCTCGGCCTCTTGGCGTAACACGTCGGCATTATGAAACTCCCGTTTCATTTCACTTTTGGTGCTATTGATCCAGTAGCGAATTTTACCAAACCAGTAGCCACCACTGCGTACCAGCCCCGGCAATCGCTCGGGGCCGACCACAAACAGCGCCACTACCGCGACCACGGCGATTTCAAAGAAACCGATGTCAAACATCGATCAAGCGCAGAGGCAGCCTTAGCTGCGCTCTGCCTCCTTTTTTTGAGCTTCATCTTTAGTCACTTTCAACTCATCAGCACTCGCTTCCGATGAGTTCTGTTCGGTTGAAGCAATTTGCGGCGATTTGGCGGCATCTTTTTCGCCATCATTCATCGCGCTCTTAAAGCCTTTGACCGCATCACCGGCATCTTTGCCGATATTTTTCAGTTTCTTGGTGCCAAATAATAACACTACAATAACCAGCAGAATCAACAACTGCCATACACTAATACCGCCCATGGTGACTCTCCTCGATTAACCAAATGCAGGCAGCTCACCGCCACCCAAAAGATGAATATGCAGGTGAAAGACCTCTTGGCCGCCCCCTTTACCGGTATTGACGATGGTACGAAAACCTGCTTCAAGCCCCTGTCCTTGGGCTAGTGTTGGCATCAACGTCATCATCTGCCCCATTAGCGCTGCGTGACTCTCATCCAGCTCGGCCAGGCTGACAATATGCTGTTTTGGAATCATCAGCAGGTGTATTTTGGCGCGTGGGTTCACATCTTTAAAAACCAGAACCTGCTCATTTTCATAGACGATATCCGCAGGAATTTCACCGGCGACAATCTTACAAAAAATACAATCACTCATTGTTTTATTTATCCTTACGCGCTGCTTTTTCAACATGGCCTGACAAACCAAAACGTCGTGTCAACTCTTTCAGTACATCCTCTGGCCCCAACCCCCGGTGCGCCAATAACACCAGGGTGTGAAACCAAAGATCAGCCACTTCGTAGACAATCTTGTCATTTTCACCATCCTTGGCTGCCATCACTGTCTCGGTGGCCTCTTCGCCCACCTTTTTAAGGATAGCATCTAAACCCTTATGATAGAGGCTGGCAACATAGGAGTCATCGGCATTTTGCTGCTTACGCTGCTCCAGCACTTGCGCTAACTGGCTTAGAATCTGTTCGCTCATGATTTTCCGTAAATTTCGTCAGGATTTTTTATCACCGGATCAACAGCCACCCATTGACCATCTTGTAACTGCTGATAAAAACAGCTGTGTCGGCCGGTGTGGCATGCCATCCCTTGCTGTTCAACTTTTATCAGTAGCACATCGTTGTCGCAATCGAGGCGCATATCCAACACCTTTTGCGTATGACCGGAGCTCTCGCCCTTGTGCCATAGTTTGCCCCGCGAGCGTGACCAATAGACTGCTTCACCTATTTTCGCGGTCATTTCGAGGGATTCTCGATTCATCCACGCAAACATCAAAATATCACCACTGACCGATTCTTGGGCGATCACTGGCAGCAGGCCATCATCACTCCATTTGATCTCATCAAGCCACTTGACCATTAAAGGCGCACCTCAATACCTTGCGCGGCCATACACTGCTTTGCCTGCTCCACGGTGTATTCACCAAAATGGAAGATACTCGCCGCCAGCACAGCCTCTGCCCCGCCTTTAGTGATGCCATCAGCCAAATGTTCCAGCTTACCTACCCCACCCGAGGCGATAACGGGTACCGGCACCGCATCACTCACCGCACGCACCAGCGCCAGATCAAAACCATCTTTGGTGCCGTCACGATCCATGCTGGTGAGCAATATTTCACCAGCACCGTAATCGGTCATCCGTTTAGCCCATTCAACCGCATCAATACCGGTTGGTTTTCGACCACCGTGGGTGAAAATTTCCCAGCGCGGGCTCTCTCCTTTGGCAGAGACTTGTTTGGCATCAATCGCCACCACAATACATTGGCTGCCAAAACGTTCAGCGGCTTCGCGGACAAACTCAGGGCGAAACACGGCCGCGCTATTAATGGCCACTTTGTCTGCTCCGGCATTGAGCATGGCGCGAATATCGTCATTGGTGCGAATACCACCGCCCACGGTCAACGGGATAAAGACCTGACTTGCCACTTCGTCCACCACATGCACGATGGTATCCCGCTCGTGGGCGGTGGCGGTGATATCGAGAAAAACCAGCTCGTCTGCACCCTGCTCATCGTAGCGACGCGCCACCTCGACCGGGTTACCCGCATCACGGATATCGACAAACTGCACCCCTTTGACAACCCGGCCATTATCCACATCCAGGCAGGGAATAATTCGTTTTGCTAAGCCCATACCAGCCTCTTTAATATCGAACGGTTATTTTCCGCAAAGCTCATCAGCCAGTGCCTGTCCTTCGGCGAAGTCAAGGCCGCCTTCATAGATTGCCCGCCCGGTAATTGCACCGCAAATACCCTCGGCTGTCACCTGACTCAGTGCGCGAATATCATCAATATTGGTGATACCACCCGAGGCAATCACTGGAATATTGATCGCCTGCGCCAGTTTAACCGTCGCATCAATATTAACCCCCTGCATCATTCCATCACGGCTGATGTCGGTATAGATGATCGCTTCTACGCCATCATTCTCAAAGTGTTTGGCCATATCAATCACATCATGTTTGGAGAGTTTTGACCAACCATCAATCGCCACTTTGCCCTCTTTTGCGTCCAGACCCACAATAATGTGCCCGGGAAATTCAACACAGAGATCCGCCACAAAATGGGGTTCATTCACCGCCTTGGTGCCGATGATGACAAACTGCACGCCGGCCTCCAGGTAGGATTGCACGGTATCTTCACTGCGAATACCACCACCAATCTGAATCGGCAACTCAGGAAAGGCTTCACTGATGCGGTGAATCACCTCGGCGTTGACCGGGCGACCGGCAAATGCACCATCCAGGTCCACCAGATGCAGACGTCGTGCACCGGCTTCAACCCAGCGTGCCGCCATGGCCACCGGATCATCTGAAAAAACAGTATCATCCTCCATTCGCCCCTGGCGGAGTCGAACACACTTACCCTCTTTCAGGTCAATCGCGGGTATTAGCAACATGGGTGCAGTTTCCTCATTTAGCTACGGATATTAATTAATTTACCGGGAGTTTACTGAGAGTCTAAATATCCCAGTTCAGGAAATTTGCATACAACTGCAAACCATCATCAGCACTTTTTTCGGGGTGAAATTGTGTGGCAAAAATATTGTCACGGTGAACCGCTGCCGCAATCTGCACACCGTAATCGGTGGTTGCGGCACAAATGCTGGTTTCCAGCGCCGGGGCGTAGTAGCTGTGCACAAAATAAAAACGGCTGTTTTGTGCTATTTTTTTCCACATCGGGTGTGCGGTGTCGTTCTGACACACCTGATTCCAGCCCATGTGCGGCACTTTAAGTGAAGCGCATTCCGGCTTGGCTGCGAAGGTATCGGTAAAAAAGCGCACCTCTCCCGGTAAAATATTCAAGCCGTCGGTACCACCATTTTCAGCGCTGTGTGACAGCAGCGCCTGCATCCCCACGCAGACACCCAGTAACGGTTTACTGGTGATCACTTCACTCACCACCTGGTCTATTCCCAGGCGTTTGATCTCTGCCATGCAGTCACGAATGGCTCCCACACCGGGCAGTACCACGCGATCTGCTTTTAGTATCGCCTCTGCATCCGACGTCACCAGCACCTGCGTATCCACTGCCACCTTCTCTAACGCCTTGGCAACCGAGTGGAGATTGCCCATACCATAGTCGATAACCGCAACTACTTTCATATGTAACTACTCAGCGTATTCATCTTTTTCTTCAACTCTTCGTTATTTTCGTACTCAATCAGTCACATATGCCCTATATGCTCCTTCTTTCCGTGCGAAAATGCCTCGATTTGAGGCAAAATCTAAACACGCTGAGCAGTTACAATCCAACTTTATAGAGAGCCTTTGGTTGAGGGCATTTGATCACCCAGGCGTTCATCAAACGTCAGCGCATCACGCAGTGCCCGACCAAACGCTTTAAAGATGGTTTCCGCAATGTGGTGGGCATTACGCCCCCGCAGTGAGTCAATGTGTAGTGTCACGCCTGCGTGATTGACAAACCCCTGGAAGAATTCGTAAAACAGCTCGGTATCAAAACCACCGATAGAAGCCCGGGTAAATTCAACGTGATACGCCAAACCTGGGCGGCCTGAAAAATCGATCACCACCCGCGACAACGCCTCATCCAGTGGGCAGTAAGCGTGGCCATAACGTCGAATACCGCGTTTATCACCAACCGCTTTGGCGAACGCCTGGCCCAGAGTGATGCCGATATCTTCCACGGTATGGTGGGCATCGATATGCAGATCACCTTTTGCCTTGATCTCAAGATCGATCATGCCGTGGCGGGCAATTTGATCCAGCATGTGCTCAAGGAATGCGACACCGGTATCAAAATGGGCTTTACCGGCACCATCAAGATTAACGCTAACCTCGATCTGGGTCTCTAATGTATCGCGCTTTACAGTTGCCGTGCGTGCCATCTTACTCTCCACTCGGTTGTCGCATGCGCACTTAAAGTGCGGCGGTTAATGACTCAATAAAGGCTCTGTTCTCTTCGGGTTTGCCCACGGTCACCCGCAGACAATCACTCAGCAGGCCACCATTGGCACTTAAATTCTTGATCAAGATACCTGATTGCTTGAGCTTATCAAAAATCTCGCCTCCACGCCCTTCCGGCACACGGAATAAAATAAAATTGGCCGCACTGGGGAAAACGTCCAGCACTGCCAGACCCTCAAGTGCCGAGATCAGCCGCGTTCGATCAGCCCGTATTGCGGCCGTTTGTTCAGCAAAAACCTCAGCGTGTTGCAGTGCAAAATCGGCACTCACCTGGGTTAGCACATTGATATTATAAGGGAGCCGTACTTTATCAATTTCCGCCAACCAGGCTGCTGGCCCTGCCAGTATTCCCAGGCGCAGACCGGCAAGACCCAATTTGGAGAGGGTTCGCATCACCAGTAGATTCGGGTAGTTGCCCAGCTCGCCCATAAAACTGTGATCAGCAAATGCGTGATAGGCTTCATCAACGATAACCAGACCATCCGCCGCGTCAAGAATAGCGCGCACATCCTGCTCTGAGAACAGGTTGCCGGTTGGATTATTTGGATAGGCGAGAAAGATCAGTGCTGGCTGTTGTACTTCAATTGCCGCCAGCATCGCCGGCATATCCAGTGAGAAATCGCGCTTAAGCGGAACACCGATGTAATCCATCGCCACAAGGTTGGCAATCAACCGGTACATCACAAACCCCGGTTCGGGGGCCATCACCGCACGACCGGGTGCAGCTACCGCCATGGCGAGCATCTGGATAATCTCATCCGAGCCATTACCCAGCACCACTGCCATGCCCTTAGGCACATCAAGTGTCTGTTTAAGGCGCTCACTTAGCGCTGTTGCCGCAGGATCTGGGTAACGGTTTACATCCGTCATTCCCAACGCCTGTTGCCACGCTTCACGCATTGCTGCGGGCCATGTATAGGGGTTTTCCATCGCATCCAGTTTTATCATGCCTGTGGCATCCGGTACATGATAAGCCTGAACCGCCCGAATTTCAGGGCGGATCCACTGTTTTATACTGTCATTTATAGAAGTCATTACTATCGGCATTTTTAAACAGCACACCCAGAGGGCCTGCTGTGGGTTGAGCGGCTAGTCCTTAATCCGGTATTCAGCAGAGCGGGCGTGAGCTGTCAGCCCCTCACCGCGGGCAAAGATTGAGGCGGTCTTGCCCAGTTCAGAGGCACCTTCGGCTGAACACATAATCAAGCTTGAGCGCTTTTGGAAGTCGTAAACACCCAGTGGTGAGCTGAAACGAGCAGTGCGTGAAGTGGGTAGTACGTGGTTAGCCCCGGCACAATAATCTCCCAGTGCTTCTGCGGTATAGCGCCCCATAAAAATGGCACCAGCATGGCGGATTTCCGGTAACAGTGCCTGTGGGTCATCCACCGAAAGCTCTAAATGCTCGGGGGCAATGGCGTTTGTTACCGTCATCGCCTGCGCCATATCAGCCACATGAATCAGTGCGCCGCGTGCGGTCAATGAGCTACGAATGATCTCTTCACGTTCCATGGTAGGCAGCAGTTTTTCGATACTCGCCTGCACCTGGTCAAGAAAATCGGCGTCGGGTGAGAGTAGAATTGATTGTGCATCTTCATCGTGCTCGGCTTGAGAGAAGAGATCCATCGCAATCCAGTCGGGATCAGTCTGGCCATCACACACCACCAGTATTTCTGATGGCCCAGCAATCATGTCGATACCCACCGCACCAAATACCATGCCCTTGGCCGTGGCCACATAGATATTGCCTGGCCCGACCACCTTATCAACTTTTGGTACGGTTTCAGTGCCATAAGCGAGTGCGGCAATTGCCTGTGCACCACCAATGGTAAAAATACGATCAACATCGGAGACTGCAGCAGCAGCTAACACCAGGTCATTCACAATACCGTCAGGAGTCGGAACTACCATAATCAACTCTTCGACCCCGGCAACCTTTGCCGGAATCGCATTCATCAGAACAGATGAAGGGTAAGCAGCCTTGCCGCCCGGCACATAAAGACCCACTCGATCCAGGGCGGTCACCTGCTGGCCCAGCATGGTCCCGTTCTCCTCGGTATAAGACCAGGATGCCTGTTTTTGACGCTGGTGATAATCACGAATCCGTTGTGCCGACAGTTTCAGTGCCGCTAACTGATCGGCAGGAATTTTATCCAGCGATGCGGTAATACGTGACATCGGAATTTCCAGCTCGGCCATCGAGGCGACACTCATTCGGTCGAAACGATTGGTAAACTCGACGACGGCCTCATCACCGCGGTGACGCACGTCATGAATAATGTCTTTCACTGTGGTAAACACAGCATCATCTGACACGGATTCCCAAGCCAAAAGCGCTTCCAGTTCATCCCAGAACGTATCATCAGAGGCATTCAGGCGTTTAATATCAACCATCGCTATTCTCTCAATCGTCATTACAATAACTTACGGGCACTTTTAATAATTGATCTTTTCCTCTGTGAGGGTGTTGGAAATAGCTTCAACATGCTCATTTATACCTATAAATTCCGTTTTTTCAGACATTTCCGCCTACTCACAAAGTAAAATCTCTAATGATTAGAGATGCCCTTGTTAGATTCGTTGTACCGCTTCAGAGAAGTGCTTGATCAGCGCCTGAATACGTGAATTTTTGGTTTTCATGGATGCCTTGTTCACAATCAAGCGAGAGCTGATGTCCGCCATATGCTCCAACGGCTCAAGACCGTTGGCCCGCAGTGTATTACCGGTATCGACCACATCGACGATGCGATCCGCCATGCCCACCAGAGGCGCAAGCTCCATCGAACCGTAGAGCTTGATAATATCAACCTGCTTGCCCTGCTCCGCGTAGTAACGTTTAGTACTGTTCACAAACTTGGTCGCTATCCGCATGCGGCGATTGGGTTCGGGTTGGCCCTTCGGCCCGGCTACCATCAACTTGCAACAGGCAATTTTCAAATCCAGAGGTTCATACACCCCTTCCCCACCGTGTTCCATCAGCACATCCTTACCGGTCACCCCCAAATCAGCGCCGCCGTATTGCACGTAGGTTGGCACATCGGATGCGCGCACAATGATCAATTTAATATCATCGTGATTGGTATCCAGAATCAGCTTGCGACTCGATTCTGGATCATCCATCGGCGTGATACCGGCGTGGGCCAGCAGCGGCAGAGTCTCCTTGAAGATGCGCCCCTTCGAAAGGGCAATAATCAGTTGTTCACTCATTTTTTCGGCAACCCTTTAAGCGGGCACGCGGCGTATGCGCGCGCCCAACTGCTGTAACTTCTCTTCGATACGCTCGTAACCACGGTCAATATGATAGATGCGCTGTACATGGGTATCACCCTCTGCCACCAGCCCGGCCAAAACAAGGCAAGCAGAGGCACGCAGGTCCGTCGCCATCACCGGCGCACCGGTCAAGCCCTCACAACCACTGACAATCGCGGTATTCCCTTCAACCTTGATTTTCGCTCCCATGCGTTGCAACTCTTGAACATGCATAAAACGGTTTTCAAACACTGTTTCACGAATCGTTCCAACCCCTTCGGCAACCGCATTTAAGGCACTGAACTGTGCCTGCATATCGGTTGGGAATGCAGGGTAAGGTGCGGTATGAATATCAACCGCCTTAGGGCGCTTACCCTGCATGTCGAGCTCAACCCAGTCATCACCTGTCGTTATCAAAGCACCGGCATCCATCAACTTGGCCAATACTGAATCCAGCAGGGTTGGGTCGGTATCCTTCAGCCTCACTTTGCCCCCCGTCATCGCAGCCCCAACCAGGAAGGTACCGGTCTCAATACGGTCAGGCAATACATCGTAATGGCAACCCGTCAGACGCTCGACCCCTTCGATGGTGATGGTATCCGTACCGGCACCACTGATTTTACCGCCCATTGCATTGATAAAACCAGCCAAGTCAATCACTTCAGGCTCACGGGCCGCATTTTCGATGAGAGTTGTCCCTTCCGCCAAAGCCGCCGCCATCATCAGGTTTTCAGTACCGGTCACCGTCACAATATCCATGACCAGCTTGGCTCCCTTGAGTCGCTTGGCTCGGGCCTTGATGTAACCATTTTCAACTAACACTTCAGCACCCATCGCCTGCAAGCCACGAATATGCAAATCAACCGGGCGGGAACCAATTGCACAGCCGCCAGGCAGTGACACTTCTGCCTCACCAAAACGGGCCAGCATCGGGCCGAGCACCAAAATGGAAGCACGCATCTTTTTGACTAGTTCATAGGGGGCAACGAAGGAGTTAATCGTCGAGGTGTCGACCTCAATGTTCATTCTTTCATCAATAACCAGCGTTATTCCCATGCGCCCTAACAGCTCCATGGTGGTGGTAATATCTTGCAGGTGGGGAATATTGCCAACCGAAACCGGCTCACTCGCCAGCAGGGTCGCCGCTAGAATGGGTAGGGCCGAATTTTTCGCACCTGAAATGCGAATTTCACCCCGAAGGGTGGTACCACCAGTAATAATTAACTTATCCATCAAACTCACCTGCCCCTTGCACATCAATACCGATCAGAGGCGATAACTGAACGCAAGAGCGTTGGATTCTACAAAAATTTCTATTGAGGCCTTTGCATGCAAAGATACCTTATTCAATTACCCATCATTACAATACAAAAACTATTGCAAGAAAAAGCAACACACCGCCTAAAGCGAGCACACCAACTTAATCATAAGGAGGGAGAGAATTAACAGCCATCAACCGACCTGAAGTTCATTCATTTTCTTCCACTCTTCAGGGGTATATGCTTTTATCGTTACCGCGTGAATATCACCGCTGGCAATCTGTTCTGATAGTGTTGCGTAGACCAACTTTTGTTCTTGCACCCTGCTCATGCCGTCAAACTGCGCGCTGACAATCGTCACACCAAAATTACAACCTTCACCACTCACCATCACCTCGGCACCAGGAAATTCCGCCAGTAACTGAGCCTGAACCTGTTCATTTTGCATAATCACGTCTCACGATGCTTTTAAGGCCAGCAAGGATACCTTAGGTCGCCCTTAATAAACCACCTTTTTACAGCTCCTGATTCCCGGACAGTTATTCATTTTGATTCAATAATGGCAATCGCTGACCCAGATCACTCACTTCGATAATCGCCCACATCTGCTCAGGGATGTTGCTGAAAAAAAGGTGTGCATCTCGCTGCTTCGCCATACGCATCCACTCCACAAGCAGTGCCACACCGGCGGTATCGGAGTGAGCTACACCAGCAAGATCAATCTGCAATTCATCCTGTGATTTAAAATAACTCAGGCTCTCTGCCAACAGTGCACTGACGGATGAAAAAGTCAGCTCACCACTCACCTTCAATCCGCCATTTTCCTGCAATTCAATTGTCGCCAATGCTGCCATCAGTTTGCAGCAGTACGTGATGACAGTTTAGCCAACAGCCCATCAATCCCATTTTTACGAATTTCGCTGGAGAAGCTGGTACGGTAGTTGGTTACAAGGCTAATGCCATCAATATTGACATCGTAAACCTTCCATTTACCCTCGATTTGATACATTTTGTAATTGATCGGAATCGGAAAACCACTCTCTTGCGGCACCTCTGTATTCACCGTGACATCAACCGCATCGGCCTTGGCGCGTAGCGGTAGATAGTCCACCGTTTGACCCGCATTCTCCAGTAGTGCTTTGGCATAAGTACGCACCAATAGCTGGCGGAATTCGTGAACAAACTGCTGCCGCTGCGTTTGTTCGGCCTTGCGCCAATATTTCCCTAACACCCATTTTGACATTTTTTCAAAATCAAAATGAGGCAGAACAACCTCATCCACCAACGAAAAGAGCCTCTCAGGATTACTCTCCATTAGCGCCTGTTCCGACTGAATTTTCTCCATAATAATATCAGTGGTCTGCTTTACCAATACATCCGGTGCAACCATTTCAGCGGCAGCTTGAGAAGAGGAGACCACCATGACCAGAGCAACTACCCAATATCGCAACATTTAACTCTCCCCACTCACAACTGATAGTTTTTTAACATATATATTGTATTCGTATACCGTCTGTAGATACAGACCATAGGCCAACACGTAAGCTTGCAATGCAGTGATAACTTTATCGGCTTTTTCTAATCCTGCCTCAAAATCGGCATAACTGGAGACCATCCAGCGTCGTGCTTCACGAGCAGCCTGTTCCAGGGAGACAACCATCTCAAAATAGCCCTGGACCTGATGATAGCTCTCAGCAACCTGAAAAGGAATTCCCTGACGAGCAAAAGCGGCAAGCGACAGTGTCGCATCAAGCTCAGCCTGCGCCCTGGCCTCTCTCGCAGGCTGTGCACCGTAAGAGAATGTCCACTGCAAGCCCAATACGGGTGTTGCCGCTTCGTAATTAAACGGGTCATAAATGTGAGGATTATTGAGTTGATCCCGACCTGGCGAGTAAGCCGCACCGGCAATGATACCCGCATAGATATTTGGCTTACCCTCTGACTTCTTCGCCTCAACCAACGCTCTTCTCACTTTCAGACCCGCCTCCACCTGCCCCATTTCAGGACGTCGTTCAAGAGCCTGCTGTTGTAATTCAGGAAGCAGCAACACCGGCTTTGGTAGTGGACGAATACGCCCCTCAAGCAATGTCAAGGAGTCACCATCAGGCCACTGCGTTAGTGTTCTCAAACCCGTCATTGCCACCTTTTCCAGCGCGCTCGCCTTGGCAAAATAGCTTTGTGCCAATGCTTGTCCGGCTTTAAGTGCGTGGAGATCCGACTGTTTAACGTCACCACTCTCCTCCTCAAGCCAAGTTTCAACTAACTGGCTGGCACTCTGCAGGCGATTACGGGCATCCAGCATCAGCTTGCGTGTATCGCGAGCAGCCAGATAACCGTAATAGGCTTTACTGACATCCAGCGTTGTTTGGCCTCGCTGGATCGCAACATCCCCCTGTTTCAGGGCAATATTACCCTCAGCAGCCAGCTCATAATTTTCAATTTTACCAAAAGTGTAGAGTGGCTTAATCAAGCTGAGCTGCAAATTAAACCAAGGCGTTATACCGTCAATATCGCGGTTATCTCCCCTTGATACACAGCCACCACTGCAACCAGTGCCATCCTCACCATAGAGACCACCATCAACCCGGGGAGTCAGCCCGACAAAACTATTCAAGCTGATGAGCAGATCATCGCTACCACTCGCCTCATCTTTCCGTGCACGTGCAGCGGTCACATAATGTTCACGCTCTTTGATTCGATTATCGGTACTGAGCGCCCGCTCAAGTACCTGATCAAAATCAAGTGATTCGGAAACCGCCGGACTGGCGGTTAACAACAAAACAAAACTGGATAAAAAAAACAGCGGCCTCATTCATCTGCCTTACTGAATAGAAATTGCCCAATCAACTGCTCTAAAATCACCGCAGACTGCACCAGCCTGATTTCATCGCCATCCTTTAAAAAGTCATCACTACCACCGGGTTCCAGGCTGACATACTGCTCACCCAAAAGTCCCGATGTAAAAATACTCGCCGAGGTATCTTCGGGAAAGGCGTTGTATTTGTTATCAATCAACAGCGTTACCCGCGCCTCATAATTTTCCATATCGTAACGAATCGCATCAACTCGCCCCACCTTAACCCCGGAAACAGAGACCGGAGAGCGCACTTTCAGCCCGCCAACATTCTCGAAGCGGGCTTCGACAACATAGCCCTCATCAACCGAAAATTTATTTAAACTACTCACTTTCATTGAGAGAAAAAACAGCGCCACCATACCGGCTACCACAAACAGTCCAACCCAAATTTCCAGCGTTCTTTTCTGCATATCCATTACTCTCCAAACATCAATGCGGTCAGCATAAAATCAAGCCCGAGTACAGCCAGTGCCGAGTGCACCACGGTGCGTGTGGTTGCCCGACTCACGCCTTCAGAGGTTGGCGTTGCATCATACCCCTCATAAACAGCAATCCAACTCACCACAACACCAAAAACAATGCTTTTAATCACACCATTTAAAATATCTTCTCCCAGATCAACCCGTGGCTGCATCTGAGACCAAAAAGCCCCGGCGTCGATACCCAACAAACCGACGCCAACAATATAACCACCGATAACCCCTATCGCACTAAAGATAGCAGCCAACAACGGCATTGAAATAACCCCAGCCCAAAAGCGAGGGGCTACAATGCGCTTAATCGGATCAACCGCCATCATCTCCATGCCAGAGAGCTGCTCAGTGGCTTTCATCAAGCCTATTTCAGCGGTTAACGCCGAACCGGCTCGCCCGGCAA
Organism: Gammaproteobacteria bacterium; assembly: GCA_022712945.1. Lineage (GTDB taxonomy): Bacteria > Pseudomonadota > Gammaproteobacteria > RBG-16-57-12 > RBG-16-57-12 > JAFLJP01. Next base: position 33,698 of record JAFLJP010000097.1, read on the forward strand.
ACAGGAGCGCTGTCACCACTGGCCCTAGCTCCCTGACTAGTGAAAGCGCCACCATCACTCCAAGTGACTCTTCGGCACCAAAATCGATCAGGGTATTGTAGCCTTGCAGACCCAGTACCATACCAACAAATAATCCAGAAACAAATATGATCAAAAAGGAGAGCACACCAATCGAAAAAAGCTGCTGGGTTAACAGTGGAAAGCGCAGCAAAACCGTTGGCAGTGCCGTCAATAACTGAAGAAAAAACAGGTGTCCACGCCCCAGACGTTCGAGCGAAGAGATGGTCGAACGACCCAGTTGTTGAACCTTATTTAACATCTCTCTTCTCCGTTAACAGATCATCGAGATAATTACCGGCTGCAAAATGAAATGGCACCGGGCCATCAGGCTCGCCATTCAAAAACTGAGCCACCCACGGAGAGGCCGATTGCTTCAACTGCTCAGGGGAGCCATGTTCAACAACCTTGCCATCAGAGATCAGGTAGATGTGATCCGCTATCGCTGTCGCTTCAGCCACATCATGACTCACTACAATACTCGTCAGCCCCATGGCATCATTGAGCTTTCGAATCAGTGAAACCAGCACCCCCATCGAGATCGGATCCTGGCCGGTAAAGGGTTCATCATACATAATCATCATCGGATCCAGTGCAATCGCCCTCGCCATCGCGACTCGTCTCGCCATGCCGCCTGACAACTCACTTGGCATTAAATCTCTCGCACCACGCAGGCCAACCGCCTCCAGCTTCATCAACACCAAATTGCGAATCATCGACTCAGAGAGCTTGGTGTGTTCTCGCAGAGGGAAAGCCACATTTTCATGCACCGTTATATCCGTCAACAACGCTCCGCTTTGGAATAACATGCCCATGCGCTTGCGCAATTGATAGAGCGCACGGCGGGAGAGTGTTGTCACCTCTTGTCCATCAATACAGATCGTACCGGCATCAGGGCGCAACTGCCCACCAATCAGGCGCAGTAGCGTTGTTTTTCCGGTGCCACTCGGCCCCATAATGACAGTGACTTTTCCCCGTGCAACATCCAGATCAACGTTATCGAAAATAGCTCTATCGCCACGATAAAAAGTCAGCCCTCGAATTTCGATTAGTGGAGCTGTTGAATTACTCATACCCATTCAATATTAATCTTCATTAGTTAGGGAACCTCTGAACAAGTCATGATTATTTATGCTGGCTGAAATCGCCATCATCTGTCCCGAAAATCGCACCAATAGAGCAACTATTACTGCGCATTTCGACACAGATGAGAACAATTTCTGCTCAGCCTAATTCTAACCAGACTTATTCAGAACTTCCTTAGGGAACATTGCTTCCATTTTTATAAACGATCAATGGTAGACGAAAGACTACACCATCACACGCAACAGTGAAATCCCCTGATTAACCCAAACAAAACCAGAGGGTATACCAAGCGAAATTATGAGTATATTAGGGGAGTGATGAAAAAATTGTTATTACTTTTCTGTAATACTTTTGTAACAGAATGAGTCAGGGACTCAAGAATGCCATATCAGCCATGACAGAGAGTAGGCACGAAATAATGATAGGAAGAAGATAAACAAACGGAGCGGTTGTGAAAAAGTTAATGACGCTGCTGAACCTGACCCCACCCTTGAGTCGTGACGGTATAGCTTGCTTGTACCTGTACCTCAGAAACAGCACGACCACCCTGCAAAAACATGGTCACTACCACACTGGCTAACAGGATAATCACCAAAACAGGCACCATATCTGACTTACGCATTTCATACCTCCTTTCAATTTCAGCAACAAATTAACTACAATACAGCGAAAGTCTAACCAAATTTTAACTTATATTCTGAGGCACTGCTCACAAATAAAAAACACCCGACAAACTCAACCCCGAAGCAGATTGAAACAACTAATGTCTCAAGCACTGCACCTTAAGGGATGTAGAAGAGCTGGTTGAATTTGGGCTGAGCGAAAATTGTGCTCATCTGTGTCGAAATGCGCAGTAATCGCCCTATCGGTACAATTTTCAGGACAGATGAAGGCAATTTCAGCCAACAGAAAACAGCCATGACGTTCGGAGATTCCTTGAATAACCACAAAACAGTGGTTATTTGGCCGTTTTTCAAACAAATATACCCATTTTTTAGTGATAAAAGTACGAAAAACAGCTCGTTTGATGTACAATCGCCGCTCGATAAACCCCCCCTAGGAGACAGACTATAGTGGACCAAGCAGAATTGGAGCTTCAACTCGAAGTATGGAAAGACCTTGCCATCAGTAATCAGGTTTTAATGAGAACCGCAACCGATGCGTTAAAGCTCGATCCAGAATGCAGCACAGAAGAACTAAAAGAAGCACTCGACAACGCCATCAAGCGTTCACTTGATGCCGACGCAACGGTTGACGATGCACAAAAGAAAGCACAACAGGCGATTGCCATTATGGAAGAGAAGATAGCCGCCAGTGAAAAAGCGCAGGCTATCTCTGAGGCTATCGTATCGGAAACACTCGAAGCACAAAAACTCTCTGAGCAACAGATGACTATTGAGCGTGACAGTCATATAAAAGAGATGAAAAAGGGTAAAAAGCAGGTTGCCGATACCGAAAAGGCACTCAAGGCGATTAATAAAGCCCTTGCTGACACACCAGAAAATGTGATGAAAAAACTCCGTACACTTAAGAAGCAAAAAAGTGACGAAGCCGCCGCATGTAAACTGGCTGAAAATAGTGTCCGCACACTGAAAAAAGAGAAAACCAAGCTGGAGCAAGATCTCAAAGCGTCAGAAGAGAAAGAGACTGCCTTGGTAGAACAGTATCGTGAACTGCACAAGCTGTGCGAAGAGCTGCATGGACAACTCAAGCCACTGGTTGATGATGAGAGCACCCTGCCCACCATCCCAGCACTTGACGAAGAGATGTTGAACGGTAATGATTCCGAAGCTGACAAGAAGTAATCATCCTCTCTAATTTCGCGTCGATTGGGGCAGATTTATCTGCCCCTAAATGCAAAAAAATATTTTGCTAACTTAATAACCTCAGAATTCAGTTGGTAACCCATTAACCTGCTTCAAAAATCACACTCCGGTTTCTGCCCGAGTTTTTGGCTTGGTACAATGCCGAGTCAGCATCTGCAAGAACATTACCGATCTCTTTTTGATGCCGTTTAGACCACGCCACAATACCAATACTAATGGTGACCTGGGCCTTGTAACCATTGACAAAAACCTGTAACTCACTGACTTCAACACGTATCCGTTCAGCCAATTCATATGCCTGTTTAGGATTGGTTTCTGGCATCAAAATCGCGAACTCCTCCCCTCCTAAGCGCGCAACCACATCAATTTCACGAACACGACTAAGACAGGCGGCAGAAAATGCTTTGAGAATGAGGTCTCCCCCCGCATGACCATACATATCATTTATCTTTTTAAAGTGATCAAGATCGATCATCATCAGGGAAAAGGGTCTGCCGTAACGCCACGCCATATCAAGCTCATATTGAGCGCGTTTATTAAATTCGCGCCGGTTAAGCACCCCCGTTAAGGGGTCTATGGATGCCAGCGCTCTGAAATGCTCCCGCTCCTGTATTTTGACCTTGAGATTAAAATCCTGTCGCCGGGAGTGCAGTGTTTCAGCAATATCGGCTCGTAGCAGGTTGATACGGCAAGTTTCATAGGCATCGACCATCTCACCCAGCTCATCTTTTGCAAATTTATTAATAAAACGAAAATCTCTAAAACCCTGCGCAAGGCGTTTCATTGCTTTGGTAATGCGGTGCACTGGGGAAATAATACTATAGGTCAGTAACCATGATGAAAACGAGGTAAGCATCAGAATAATGAATAATCCGATAGTGCTGTAATTGAGCTTTGTTTGTAATGTTTGAATATTATGGTTAACGTCAAATTCAATATCCAAAAATAGCTGATCCGCAAGCGATTTCAACTGGCTCAACTTGATTGACATCACCTCAAACCACTGCTGACTGTTTAAGTTTGTTAATTGGTCTCGTGCTGCCGCTTGATATATTTTTGACTGATAGGCTTGCGCTGCCTCTTCGGCTTCGCCCCGGTATAGTGAGAGCCATTGCTGTTTTTGTTGAACTGTTAACAGCTGTTCAATCGAATGGAGAATGCCACGTTGTTCACTAATCAAACGGAAAAAATCATCATGATTTTGGGGGGTAAGGCGGCCTGATTCAATCACGTCAACCCCTAAAAAACTCTGCTTTCCCCCGGCTTCATTGAGGTGCAAAACCAAAGTATAAGCCGCAATATTCAAGACAATATCAGACCTCAATTTAAGCGGTTTTGTGGTATTTGGAAGATTGAGTAGGGTGGTGATTAGCCGTGTATAAAACAGCTGAGACTCATGCAAAGAACTCTTTTTTTGGTCAATATCACCACGCTGTTGTTTCAGATTTGAGAGATTCTCCCGCAAATGGTCAACATACGATAAAACATCACCTTGGGTGGTGTTGTATCGGCTATGCATTGCCTGGTCAAACTGAGCAATATGACGATCACTAAGTATTCGCTGTGCCGCGAGTGCAGCCAAATACCGCTGATAATCAGAACCAATATACCCCACAGACAAGCCTCGCTCCGCCTGCAAGCTGTAAGTAAGGGTATTGATCGTTTGCATCACCTCATTTTGCGACAGAAGAGATTTCATATTATTCAGCTGCTGATAGCCTGAAAAAAGCATAAAACTGCCCAACAACAAAATACCGCCAATCGGCAGCAGTGAGGCCAACAAGATGCGTTTCCTAAGGGGGACTTCACTCCCCAGCCATGCGGAAAGACGCTTTAATCCTGTCAGTTTTTTAGTTTGGTAATCACTTAACCCACGCTCATAAGCTGGTAACGAAAAGCACATATCTTCGATAAGAATGTGATTGGTTAACCAATTAAAGAGAAACAGATTAACCTCTTCGGCAATGCTGGCAGAGTAGTTCTCCATAAGCATGGCTTTAAATTCGGATATTTTTTTTGTAAAGTTTTGATGTTGTTTCTTGTGGGGTTCCAGGCGGGCGTAGTTGAATTTAGCCATCAACGCCTCTTCCCTTGAGAAGTGTTTTTTTACATATATTTCAAGACGTTCAAATATTTCTAAAACAATTTCATCGGTATTATCACTATCAATGGCGTCTGATAATTCAGCCACCATGGCAATCAGCATTTTGTGTTCGTTATCGATTGCATCGATACCGACACTCATACCGCTAACCCACTCCAAGCGACGCTTCCTACTATACATAGTAGAAAAGTATAGATTATAAGCGGACTTTTTACGAAACATTGAGGATAGAAATGGCATAAAAAAACCCAGCCAAGTGCTGGGTTTTAATAGTGATAGAACGGGCGAGGGTTATTTTATACTACCAACCAAGCTTTCACCCGCAATGCCTGGCAACCGAGGCATGGTTTGTACCGGGAACTCTCCAGTCAGAGTGTTCAAAAAGGCAACAATTTCCTCTATTTCACTCTCACTTAGAGTCACATCTAACTGAGTAACTGCCATCACCTGTACCGTTTCATTCAGCGTTTTAACAACACCATTATGGAAATAGGGTGCGGTGACTGCAATATTGCGCAAGCTGGGAACCCGCCAGGTATTGGTGTCGGCACTATCCTTGGTCACTTCGTAGCGACCCTTGTCCTCATCCAAGTTGTATTGGCGGGTGTACTTGCTCTCAAAGAGGGGAAACTTCTGATAAAACCCCTCACCCATTGTCATTTCAGGGCCCGCAAAATTGATACCTGAATGGCAGTTGGTACAGCCGATTTTTTCAAAACGCGCCATACCCTTAACTGCTTGATCACTCATAGCCATGTTGTCACCATTAACATAACGATCAAAGGGGCTATTCACTGTCACCAAGGTGCGCTCATAAGCAGCAATAGCTTTCGCCATATTGTCGTAAGAGAGCTGACCAAAAATGGCGTCAAACTGGGTTTTGTAACCGGGAATACTGCTCAAGCGCTCTTCCACTGCCTGCTCAGAAGGCATTCCCATTTCAATCGGATTCAGTGGTGGCCCCTTTGCCTGATCCTCCAGTGTTGCGGCACGGCCATCCCAAAACTGGACACTCAACAGGGCCGCATTCCATACTGTTGGTGCATTACGCCCTCCCCGCTGGCCATTGATACCAACCGAAGTGGGACGATCATCCGCACCGCCAGCCATTACATTGTGGCAAGAGTTGCACGATACCGTACCGTCTAAAGAGAGCCGGGGGTCAAAATACAGCTGCTTACCCAGCTCAATTTTAGCGGCACTCATCGGATTATCCGCAGGCACCGGGACAATGTTCGGTATCGGCTCCAGAGCCTGTGCAGTACTGGTGGCCAAAATGGCAAGTGCCAATATCAGTTTTTTCATCGATCTCTCCTAGTGAGGCAATTAATATGGACTCAGTCTAAAAAAAATACTAAAGTAGATCCAATGAATTAATTAGCTAACTGTGATTGAAAATATCGATTATGAATTTACCGACCCTACGCCAACTGCAATATTTCCTCGCCGTTGTTGAGCTGAAACATTTTGGCCAGGCCGCTGAACGTTGTTTTGTCAGCCAGTCGACCCTGAGTTCCGGCATACAGGAGTTAGAGGCCGTGTTAGGCGGTGCTCTGTTTGAGCGCAATAAACGTAAAGTAATGATCACACCGCTGGGTTATAGCATGAAACCCAAAGCCGAACAGGTAGTTGAACAAGCGAGTGACATGGTAAAAATAAGCAAAGGTGTGCTGGGCACGCTGGTGGGGCAACTGCGACTTGGCATAATCCCAACTGTCGGGCCATTTTTACTACCCAAGGTGTTGCCGGAGATACGTAAGCGCTTTACAGACTTAAAGTTATTACTAGCAGAGAGGCAAAGTGTATCGTTGCTGGAACAGCTCAATAATGGTCAAATTGACTGCGCCATTATGGCTTTGCCATACGATTTAAAAGGGTTGGAATACGCACTCATCTGCGAAGAAAATTTTTGTATCGCCCTGCCACCCGGTCACCCGCTGGCGAAGAGTGACGAAGCGATGTCATCCGACCAGCTTCCCAGCGATGAAATCATGTTATTGGAAGAGGGGCACTGTTTGCGCGATCACGCCATAGCGGCTTGCCATTGGCAATCATCACACCAACGCACCACCGTGCAAGGCACCAGCCTGTATACGATGATAGAGATGGTTGCAGGTGGCCAAGGGATTACCCTTCTCCCCGCCATGGCAGCAAAAAGTGTATTGGTGGAGCAGAGCAGCATACATCTTCGCCCCTTATCGGAGCCTGGACCACACCGGCAAATCGCCCTGGTCTGGCGTCCTACCTATTCCCGCAAAGAGGACCTGCAAGCACTGGTCGCCTGTATGCGTGAATGCTTGGCCTGAAATAGTAAAGCCCTGAGGAAACTCAACACAAGTCATGACTGTTTTTTACCGAACGATTACCAATCAACCGTTTGCTTTCCTTGCGTATGCAAATACTCATTGGCTGATGAAAAACAGCTCGACCCCAAAAAGGCGCTAAAATCCCGACCGGTTTTACTGGCACCCAACGGGCTGGGGTGAGAGGTTTTAATCACACAATGTTTAGTGCTATCAACCACCGAACACACCTCATGAGCAAAACGCCCCCAAGCTAAAAACACCACCCCTTGCCTCTGCTCATTAATGTGCCGGATACAGGCATTGGTGAATTTCAACCATCCCTGCTTACTGTGGCTATTGGCCTCAGATGCCCTCACCGTTAAAGAGGCATTCAGTAACAGCACACCCTGTCTGGCCCAAGCCTCCAGATTACCCGAGCGAGGTGTATTAACAGCCAAATCCCGATGCAGCTCCTTATAAATGTTACGCAACGAAGGGGGGATCGCAACACCATCAGGCACACTAAAGCTTAAACCATGGGCCTGACCCTCGCCGTGATAAGGGTCCTGCCCAACAATCACCACCTTAATCTCATCAAGCGGTGCACACAAAAAAGCATTAAACCACTGCTCTTTTGGCGGATAAATTACCGCCCCGCTCTTCATCTCTGACTTTAAAAACTCACGCAACTTAACCATGTAGTCCTGCGAGAATTCATGTTCGAAATGCGCCTTCCAGGCAGAGTCCAGTTGATCAATGATTTTATTAGACATGTTCACACCTCGTACAAATTACCCCAACTTTTCACCCACCGAGTCAGGTCGAACTGTTATCTCGCCATCATTGCGATTACTATTCGGGTTGTCAACAAAACAGAGCAGAGCAGCACCCAATGAGCAATACAAATTTTTCTTTATCAATAGAACACAGATGGCACTGGCATGCATCCACATCCTTCGATATACTTTTTTTAATTGAATCTACTTGAGCCAACGTGAACAGAGCACCCTATCGTTACATGCTGTTGTTTTTCATGGTCACTGCCCTTCTCAGTATGCAGTGGTCAACAGTGCATATTCACCCGGCTCAACATCACGACCATGATAGCGTTCACCACCAGCACCCCGTTGAGGCCCACAGCCACCAGCTCACTGAGCACCAAGCATCGAACCATCACGCTGATCTCATCGACAGCGCATCACACAGCAGTGAAAAAAGTGTGGTATCACTGGCGCATGAGTGCCACAGCAGCAAAGAGTATAAACACAGCCCCCCTGATAGTACGGCACACCATTCGGGCTTTGCCAATACCCTGCAAACTCAGCCCCAACATCTTGAATTTTTGCTATATATCAACAGCTCCCCCCTCTCTCCTCCTCGAATAACAGATCAACCCCGCGCACCTCCTGCACTGACGTAATTCTTTCTCAAAATATCGAGTCAATGAGGGTATATCTAGGGTATACCTTGCGTTGGCTCTGCGAGCATTAAACTTAAAAAACAGAGAGGCTTTATGTCCCCCTTATTAAAATCATCACGCTGGCTATTAGCCATCGTCGCCCTGCTTATTGTTAACCAGGTTTTTGGGCACGGTATGTCTGAGGCGGAAAAGCAGTCCATTATCGAAGGTGGTAATTGGCGTTACCTGTGGATTGGTGCCACTCATATGCTCTCGGGCTATGATCATCTGCTGTTTGTGTTTGGCATCATCTTTTTCTTAACCCGCTTCAGAGATATTGTTAAATACATTACCGCATTCACCCTCGGACACAGTGCGACGCTGATTATCGCTACCTTTAATGGTATTCAGGTTAACTACTTCCTGATTGATGCGATTATTGCCCTGAGTGTCTGTTACATCGCCTTTGCTAATCTAGATGGCTTTCGAAAGCACCTTGATATTCGCCCGCCTAATCTGCTGGTGATGATTATTGTGCTGGGTTTAATTCATGGCTTGGGGTTGTCGACACGGCTACAACAGCTACCACTCAGTGAAGAGCAGTTGTTGATGAATATTATTTCGTTCAATATTGGCATCGAACTGGGGCAAATCTTCGCCCTGGCTATTATGCTGTTGCTATTGGCGGGCTGGCGCAAGGCGGCCTCATTCACCACCTTCAGTAGAATATCTAACTTTGGGCTGATCTTTGCCGGACTGTATCTCTTTCTCGGGCAGATGCACGGCTACTCCCATACCACCACTCCGGATGAGTTTGGTTTCAGTGCAGACAACCACGCCCATGAGCATATTAAAATGGATGAGCAACGTGCCGCACAAATGAAAAAAGAGAGCCATCATGAATCACTTGATTAAGGACATTACGATGAAAAAAATATTGTTAACACTGGTAACGGGCATTATGTTTATTTCAATCTCAGCCTGTTCTGACCACCACAGCCACGATGATGATTCTCACAGCCATGATGAAGCCCCCACTCATCATGAGAGCATCGACTCACCATCCAATTGATCAACCCAGGAGTATTTATGTTAAAGCCAACCCTTTTGTTATTTATCTCATTACTGCTCTTTTCCGGCTCCACTGTCGCCGGGGAGGGTCATGAACATGATCGCGATGGTGGCCATTCACATGGTGAAATCAGCAGTGGAAAAGTGACAGAAAAAGCACTCGCCAAAGTGCAGCAACTGGTGAGCAAGGGAAAGGTTGAAGCCAGCTGGGCTGAAGTTAAAGCCAGTCAGGTTGAACAAAAAACGTATGGAAAAAGCCCCGAGTGGGTGGTCACTTTTAACAACGACAAGGCAACGGATGCGAGCAAACGTTCGCTCTATCTCTTTTTTAGCCTGAGTGGTCACTATATCGCCGCAAATCACACCGGAGAGTAAGCAACAAAGACGCAGGGGAATCCCCCTGCGTTATCTCAGCACGAATCAAACTATGCGATACGTTATTCAAGGGGTTTGGAGGCCGAGGCTTCAGCCGGAAACCTATTGAGGCAATAGATCCAATACGACCAGTACACATCGCACATCAACCATTCAACGCAACTGACAACGATTCCCCGCCACCCGATAATGTCTGCCAAGATGAGTCTCTGCTTTCACTCTTTCGGCATCAGGAATAGCTAGTTTCAAGTACTGTTGCCATGTTTGATAAGCATCAGCACAACGCCCCATCTTCTCCAGAACCACTGCACTCATGCGCACATAACGTGTTTCAAACGGGGCAAGCTCTCTCGCCTGGTAGGTAAAGTCCAACGCTTTGGCTAAAAAACTGGCGGGTTTCATGCCTATGGCAACCTCTTCGAGATGCAGCCATGCCATATTGTTTAGCCACGAGTGTCCGGTTTTGTTGGTACGGTAGGCGGCTATCAGGTATTTACGTGCCTCAACTGGATCACCTTCAAAGAGCCGAATAGTCCCCATCGCCTCAAGCACCGAGGCATTTTCGGGTGCCCGTGTCATGGCGTGTTCGATGGCAGGTTTTGCGTCAGCATAACGCCCCAAATTAGTGTAATAACGACCCAGGTTTGACCAGCTGCGGGCACTGTTTGGCGCATGTTGTGTTGAGTTAATCAACAGCGCCTCTGTCGTTTGCCACTCGGGCACCCGCTGCATTGTCGCGACCAACAGGGAAATTATCAGCAGCGTGGTAAAGCCAGCTGCAGGCCAATAGACTTTTTCACCACGCTGCACAATATAGACCAGAGCAATCGCAAACAGCCCGGCTAAACCCAACAGGGGGAGGTACATGCGGTGTTCAAATACCATTTCAAGACCGATAAAGCTGCTTTCAACCGATAGCGTCACCGGCAGCCAGAGCATCAAAAAGCTGACAATGCGCAGCCCTGGGCATCGCCACAGGTAGATAGCAACAGCACACCAGGCAATAATTGCCAACAACGCCATAACCGTAGAAACCGGCTGGAAAAGTGAACTGGAGAGTGCGAAGTCATGCTCCAGTGAGAAGCGATCTGGCAACGGAAAGAAAATTTGAGAGAGGTAAAACAGAATAACCCGGGGTTGAGTTAGTAGCCGCTCTTCCATAGTGAAGTCACGAATATCGTAAAAACTGTGAAAATACCGACCCAGCGCACCCACCTCAGCAATCGCCAGCAGTGCCAATATGATGGCAGTGATAATCGGCAAAATTAATACGGCACGGTCAAGTTGACTACGAAACAGCGGTACCGCTCGATTACGCACCACGCAATACTCCGCCAACAACAGTAGCAGCGGCGTTATCCACGCCAGTTCTTTGCTCATCACTCCGGCAAGCAGCGATAACAGGCAGAGGAGAAACGCACTGATTTTAACCAAGGTGTTGCCAGATGATCTGGCAATGAGATAGCTCAGCACCGAAAGCAGAGTAAACAGCGTTGCCAGTGATGCCATGCGCTGCACAATGTAGCTGACCGCTTGAACCTGTATCGGGTGCAGTGCCCACAGTGCGGCGGCGGCAAAGGCAGCCAACGTAATCAGGGTTGATGAGCGGTTGAAGTGGCGTTGCAACAGTAACAACAGCAAGCCCATCACCAGCAGTGCATTAACTGAGTGGATCAGCCGATTTGTTTGCAAAAAAGCAGCGGCGCTACCGCCCCCACGCCACCAGTCAAATGCGAAGGTGATACTGGGAATGGGACGAGGTGCATGGTAAGCACTTTCACCGGCATACCACAAACCCGCCAGTGAAAATTGTGTCATGTGGATCGGAACGTGCTCGACGATGCTGTAGCGATCATCAAAGTGGAAGGTGTTATGGCTGTTTTGCAGATAGGCTACTTGTACCAATAGCCATAACAGCAGTGCAAGTGCAAAAAAAATGAACGGGGATGATTTTATTATTTTTTTGTACATCAAGTATCCAGGCAACTCACCAACGAACAGGGCTGGTCATGTTACCTGATCACTGACTATCAGCAAAGATACAGCATACTATTACCTGATTACCCATAAAGCGCCGCCACTCTGAGAAGCCTCTCTGGCATCGGTGGTGTCCTTACCGATACATAGACAAATCGGGGAAGCATATTTTCCAGTTTGAAGCGACGATTGAATCGATAGAAAAACTCGGCAAGATAGCCGAATGTGTCGCTACCTCGTTGCACTACGCCATGACTACCTCAATGACTCTACGCCCACTAAAGCCGCTGCTGCATTTAAGACGGCTTGTTGCAGCATTGAATCTATCTTTGGTTGCGGAACCTGGCGTACCTCTAGAGCGAGACATTTCTAAATGATATCAGGCGTTATTTACCCCCTCTGTCCAGGCAGAATTGATACGTGCTTCAGATTTAGTCGGTTTTCGTAATCATCAGGTTTTTATTCGCGGTGCGGCTCATGTACCGCCTCCCCAAGACGCACTAGTGAATACAATGGAGATGCTATTCAATTGCCTCAAAAATGAAACAGAAGCCTCCGTAAGAGCCGTTTTAGGACATTTTATTTTTGTTTATATCCACCCTTATATGGATGGCAATGGCCGCATCGGCCGATTTATTATGAACACCATGCTGGCCTCTGGAGGTTATCGCTGGACAGTGATTCGCTCAGATAAAACCAGGCGTGATGGCTACATGAAAGCCTTGGATATCGCTTCTTCTCAACATGATATCAGTGCCTTTGCTGAGTTTATTGTGAAAGAGATGGCGGTGGATTGGGAGAGTGCTGGCTAAAGCCCCTAAAAACCATAACCAATTGATATTGTCACTATTCAGCGCACTGTGATGGCACCTTCCTGATAGGTTTAAGCAACAGCGAACGCCCCGTCATCTGTTCAGGAATACGCAACCCCATCAAGTGCAGCACGGTGGGTGCAATCGAGTTCAAGCCACCCACACAACTGAGATGCCAGGCCTGTTCATCCATAACCAGGCAAGGCACCGGGTAGATGGTGTGCTGAGTATGGGGTTCGCCGGTGGCGGGGTCTACCATCTCTTCGCAGTTGCCATGATCTGCGGTCATCACCACGGAGTAGTCTGTTTTTTCGGCCACTGACAAAACCCGGCCAACTTCGTGGTCCAACACTTCAACCGCCTTTAAAATAGCCTCCCGTTTTCCAGTATGGCCGACCATATCACCATTGGAAAAATTCACCACAATCAGGGCATACTCCCTCCCCTGCATCGCTTCGATTACCGCATCGGCCACTTGTCTGGCACTCATTTCAGGAGCCAGGTCGTAGGTGGCCACATCGGGCGAGGGGATGATTTCTCGGTCTTCACCATTAAACACATCCCCCCGGCCACCATTAAGAAAATAGGTCACGTGGGCATATTTTTCTGTTTCGGCACAATGGAACTGTTTTAAGCCTGCCCGGCTCACCACCCCGCCCAGTGTCTGCTTTGGGTGCTCCTGCTCAAAAGCAAAGGGTAAGTGGTACCACTGGTCATACTCGGTCATACAAGTCACGGTAATCGGGCGGTAATCACCGCGATCAAAACCATCAAACTCAGGCTTAAATAGTGCACTGGTTAGCTGGCGTGTTCGATCTTTGCGATAGTTGAAGAAGATCACCTCATCATCAGGCCCCAAAGGCTGGGCCGCAGGCAGTACGGTCGGCAATATAAACTCATCGTTAATGCCTTTTTCATACGCCTGTTTAACAACTGTAGCGGCCTCTTCACCCAGCTCACCACAACCTCGCACAATCGCCTGCCAGGCAAGTGCGGTGCGATCCCAACGATGGTCTCTATCCATCGCATAATAGCGCCCCGAAATGGTTGCAATAGCCCCGCCGCTGTTTTGCAAAGCACTCTCAAGCTCGTTGATATAACGCAGTACCGATCTAGGGGAGGTGTCACGACCATCACAAAACATATGTACCATCGGCGCCACCTGGTAACGACGACACAATTCAATTAAGGCGGTTAAATGGTGAATGTGGCTGTGAACACCGCCATCAGAGAGTAACCCCATCAATTGGATGGGACGATTAGCTCGTTTCACGCGCTCAATGGCCACTAAAAAGACCTTGTTATCAAAAAAGTGGCCGTCGTTTATGGCATCATCAATATAGACCAAATCCTGGCGAATAATATCGCCGCAGCCGATGGTTAGGTGCCCCACCTCTGAATTACCCATCTGGCCATCCGGCAGACCCACTGCGGGGCCAGAGGCTTGTATCAGGGTGTGTGGGTAACGACTGAAATAGTCATCTAGGCACGGGGTAGATGCCTCAACAACTGCATTGTGGCGACCACAGGGGTTGGTTCCAAAACCATCCAGAATCATAAGGACTACAGGGCGGCGCGGGGCTGACATAGGGTGACTATCCTTCCCGGCGTAAATGCTCATGACGGCGATCCTGACCACCTCCAATATGGTAACCCCGCCCACGCCCCGCACCACTCAATGCCCGGCGTTGGACACAACACCGAAATGCCGTCAGGTGACGCTGGTGTGATGCCTCCTGAAAATCACGAAATACAGCGAGAATATCCGGGCGCAGGGCCATATCAAGTAGCCGTTGGTACATGTTGCCAAGGGCGACTTCAGCAGCCACTCCCGCCTCACAGGCTTCCTGCAAGCTGGCATAATTCATCACCTTTTCAGCCTGGTTATCAGGTACCGGCAGTCCATAACGCACAAACAGCGCACAAAGCGTGTCAACGTGCTGAATTTCTGCTTCACGGATATCACTGAATGGCTGTACTTCACCAAGATCAGTTACCATCTGATTGTAGGTTGCAAAGGCAAGATACTCACCAGCCAACGCCTCGTTAAGTGCTTTGATTTCAATTTCAGTCAGGGCATTCACTGCTTATCCTCCATGATTGACAACGACAATAAAGTGACTGCCACCACCGTTACAATATATTTTTTGTGTTTTTCAAACATAATCTCCTCCTCCATCTCATAGTAATAGTAGACCAGGAAAAAAGGAGTGTCTGTAACCTGAGTGACAGGTGCCCGGAATCAACGTACCAGCAGAAGCTGTTGATCATCTTTTATCGATACACGCCCCACCCGCTTCCACTCCACAGCCGATAACATCAATTCAAACTCTGCCAGTGCATAATCGTAATCTGCCACCGAACGTGGGAAGCAGATTAATGATAAACATTGCCTGCGTAGACCGGAAACGGTTCCAAGCCACAAGGTGCTGCCATCAGGTTCCAGGCGAATATCACTTGACCAGAGTCGCAGTACCATCGGCAGTGTTTGGTCAGAGTTTACATAAATCAACAACAGCACCTCCTGTTGACCGTTGTGCAGTTGCGGCAGTACCGGCAACTGTGTCAGCGGAAGATTCGGCGACAACCAGCGTAACGCACTGCTTGCGGTGACGGGCTCCGGCACACGCCAGCCTTGCGTTTCAAGCATCTGTTGCAGTGATGATAAATCCCCCGCCCACTGAATATTCAGTGGCTGCTCTCGCTCCCCTTCCAGGTCAATACGAAACGCCGGACGATCCCGCCACGCCATCTGCCACCAGGCCTGTTCGGGCAGAGAGACAATTACTTGTTGCACCGCGTAACGGGCCAGGTCACTCTCCATCTTGTTATTAACATGAAAACTGCCGACCACTAAAAAGAGCAGTAGCACAACCACTGGCAGCCCCTCAACACCACCAACACGGCGCAAATGGTAATGGCGGGCAATCGCCAACAGCGCAACCCAGGCCGCTCCCAAGCCAATTCCTCCCAACACATCAGCTAACCAGTGAGCCCCCAGATAGAGCCTAGAAAAGCTGATACCGACCACCAATAACATAGCCACTGCATAGGGTAACCAGCGGTGGTGAGACGGTAGTGCCTGTGCGCTCAGCATCGCCAGATAACCGTAAATCGCCGTACTCAGTGCAGCATGGCCACTGGGGAAACTGTAACTGTTCACCCCCGAATAGAGGGCAATAGGACGTGGAATCTGTAAGGTGTATTTAAATAGCAAAACAGCCAACACCGCAAAGCCCGCTGCAGCCAACCAATAGAGTGCTTCGTACCAGGCCCTTTTCCACAACATCCACAGCAGCACGCTGATCACCAGCGCCAACATCACCACCCCGTCCCCCAGTTCACTAAAGACGACCATAATTTGGTCACCAACCGGGGTACGCAAGCCTTGCAATAACTCATACAGCGACTGACCCGCTGGCACAATAGCCGCACCACTCATCACATTGTGCAGCACCCAAAAAAACAACCAGCCACCACCAAGTAAAATACCGACCCACAACAACAGTGTGCGTAAAAGTGGCTTTTGCGCATCCAGAAGGTCACCAACAATCCAGGACAATGCCGGATAGGATCGCCCCCGCTGCAACCAGGCCTCCGCCCACGGCAGACCTCTCATTTTCATCAACTCATAGGCAACGTGAACCAGCCTCACCGTTGCCCAGAGCGCCACCAGCACCACACCCATCAGCACCGCCAGACGCCCGGCCACCTCGCCAGCTAATGTCAGCGAGGCACCAAAAGCCATGCCCAGCAACAGATAGACCGGTGCCCAGGCAAGTGCCGAGAGAATATTGGCGAGAAAAAAACGTGAGGGTGACATCGCCATCATGCCCGCCATCATGGGCACAATGGGACGCACCGGCCCCACAAAACGGGCCACAAACACACTCTTGCCACCGTGATGATGAAAAAAAGCTTCGCCGCGTCGTAACAACCCGGGGTGGCGGTTAAAGGGCCACCACTGGCAAATTCTGTCGTTGTAACGGTAACCCAGCCAATAACTGAGACCATCACCCAACACCGCACCCGCAACCGCCAGCAGTAACGTCACCCAAAAACCCATCGCACCCGCCGCAATCAATGCACCGGCACCGAACATCATCACCGCGCCCGGCACCACCAAACCGACAACGGCCAGCGACTCGGCACAGGCGACCAACAACACCGCCAAGCCAGCCCAATGGGGGTTAGCGTTGACCCAGCTGAGTAGTTGATGAATCAAGTCATTCATTCATGTTCTCTCTCGTGCCTTGATTGCGAATTCGCTTGGAAGCCAGAGTGACGATTGGACTTAATCAGAGGTTCCTTAGATAATGGAAAGATACTCCAATTATAATAGAACCTCGGAACCCGCTATGGATCAGTTATCAAAACTGCTACAACAGATGATTGCCATGGGCGCATCTGACCTCTTTATTTCAGCCAATCGCCCCGCCACCTTCCGGGTTCTTGGCAAAATACAGCCCACCACCAGCAGCGTGCTCAGCCAGGATAAGGTTGAACAGATGTCGCGTCTGTTAATGATGGATGAACATTACGACGAATTCCAAAAAAATCCGGATATTAACATCGGTGTTTCACTTCCCCACGCGGGTCGCTTCCGGGTGAATATATTTAAACAACGCCACTCCATTGCCATGGTCATTCGTGCGATCCCCTCCAGAATCCCCAACTTTGCTGAACTAGGTCTACCCCAGGTAATGGAGAAGATATCGATGCTAGACAATGGCTTGGTACTTATCGTTGGGCCATCGGGTACCGGTAAATCATCATCGCTGGCCTCAATGATCAAATATCGTGCAGAGCAGGAACTTTGCCATGTCATGACTCTGGAAGACCCCATTGAATATATATTCACAGAGGAAGGCAGTATTATTAATCAACGTGAAATCGGAGTTGATACCACCAGCTACCACCAGGGCCTGATCAACGTATTACGCCAGTCGCCCGACGTGATGATGATTGGTGAGGTACGTGAAGCGGCAGTATTAGAGAAACTACTGGAGTTCAGCGACACCGGTCACCTTTGCATCTCAACCCTGCATGCCAACGGGGTAGCTCAAGCCATTGACCGCATGTTAGCGATGTTCCCGGAAGAGCGGCGTGGCCGAGTGTTAACCTCTTTGGCGGGTAACCTGAGCGCGATCATTTCGCAGCGTCTGGTACCTGCAAAAAATGGCCAACAGGTACTAGCGTATGAGTTACACACCTTTACCGCCCACACCGCAGATCTGATTCGCCGCGGTGAAACCAATAAAATTCAGGACTTTATCCAGAAAGATACCACTGACATGAGTCAAACACTGGATGATACCCTCTTCAAACTATTTCAATCTGAACAAATCAGTGAAGAGACCTCCATTCGTTACGCACTCTCTGGCGGCAACATGAAGTTAAAAATTCGCTTATCTCGAAGACCAGAGGCAGCCCCAACTTCAAACACAGCAACTGAAAACAGATGATGACCCAACCACGACTCCCTGTTTTCATCGAAGCGGATGAACTAGCCAAATCACTCGATAATGCTCAACTGCAAATTATCGACATGAGTGCCTTGTCATACTATGACGAGAGCCATATACCGGGTGCCATTCACCTGGAATATGCCGAAATCATCACACAACAGCCCCCCATCTCGGGAGGGCTACCCGCTATCGAACAGCTCAACACACTATTTTCAACAATCGGCCTGCGTAATGATGCCCACATTATTGCCTACGATGCCGAAGGCAGTGGAAAATCGGCTCGCCTGTTCTGGACACTGGCCGCCAGTGGTTTTGAGAATGTCTCCATTCTCAATGGCGGTCGTCACGCCTGGCTGGCTGGCGGTTATCCGTTAAGCAGTGAAGCCACGCACTGGCCGGAAAGCCACTTCCAGTTCACTATTAATCCAGAGGTCATTGCCGACAAAACCTACATCCTCTCCCACTTGAATGATCCAAAAACCGTGATTCTGGATGCCCGCAGCCCAGCGGAATATAACGGCATCGACTTACGTGCCGCCCGGGGCGGCCATATTCCCGGTGCGCGCAATTTAGACTGGACACTCACCTTTGACCCGCAAGAAAACCTACGCCTGAAACCGACAGTGGAGATTGAAGCATTACTGGCAGAACGCCATATCAATCGTGAACAGGAGATTATCGTCCACTGCCAAAGCCACCACCGCTCCGCATTGATCTATGCCATTCTGAAGTTTTTGGGCTACCCCAAAGTTCGCGGTTATCACAGTTCGTGGTCTGAATGGGGAAATTGCGCTGATACACCGATAGAGATGTAAATGCCACTTGGTAGGGAAGCTTGGAACAAGTCATGATTATTTTGTAACTTTTCAATAACCTGTGGCAGGCCAATTTTTCGGCCTGAGCAGATTACACATCTATTTCCAATTTAGGTGCATTTTTTACTTAACAGAATTTTGAGTAAAAAACAGCCATTTCAGGCAACATCTCACGCACAAAGCACCCTTCCTCTAGGCGATCACACGGCCCTCTCAGTGACTCTTCTCAATAAACAGATGCACGGTTTTATTTTCGCTGCAGAAAGCCTTGAACGGAGCAAAATTAGCGTTTAAAAACCAGTGGCACACTAACTCTGTCGATTAGAGAAAAGTCGTTGTTTATGCGCCAAAACTGGCTGATTCCCGATATTCCAGAAGCAGAGAAAACGCCTGTTGTTAAGGCACTGCTGGCCCTTTTGGAACAGGTTATTACTCATAATCAAAAACTCAGTGAAGAGGTCGAACACCTGAAGGATGAGGTCAATATTCTGAAAGGCGAGAAGAAAAACCCAACATTTAAAGCCAGTTGTCAACACCGTCAGGATATTGAGAAGTTACTATTTTTAGTCGTAACCCAGTGTTTTTATTCTCAAAAAATACAAACCTTAAAGAGGGCCACATTGAAGGTGCGAGTATTATTCAATGCCACCAAGGTAAGCATCGGCTGAAGGGAACACTAAAACCAATTGGATTTAAATTAAGACCGTCAGAACATCAATAATCAGTGCTGTGCAGGCAGTCAAACCGCCTCCCCAGAGCTTTGTTAATTTGGGGTTTTTTCCCGTGAAGATATTCTGCATAATCGAGAGGGTAATTAATATTTAGCTGTGATGATCAATCGGAAATCCAAGCAAAATAATAAACGCAATATGGAGAGCCTCTTGCAAAGTCCCACAGAGCAGCGGGTTTATTAGCGCTTGATGACAAAAAAGAAAGTACCTGATTCATTTTGGTAAAATAAGCTTGCGACTTCAAACCAATAGAATCATTAACATAGGCTAAGACCCCGTGAATCAGGTACGACAAAAATTATCCCACACATGGCAGCATATACAAAGGGCAGATTCAACCCTGAAGTGCATAACCACCTAAGCCGCTATTGCAGCCATATGTTTCGTCATTAAATCTGCAGGTGTTTTATAGCCAAGTTTCTTTCTTGGGCGGTCATTGAGATTGATAATAACTGCCGCGACTTCAT